>JAILBI010000133.1 GCA_024681175.1 Acholeplasmatales bacterium | reverse complement strand
CTATAGATTCTAAAGGTATTTATTGCTACCCTGGATTTTTAGAAGGACATAATTTTAAGGATTTAGGTCCTAAGGGATTTGTTTTATTAAATATTGAAAATGATAAGATTGAACATAAATTTATTCCTTTTGCAAAAAGAGAAATAAAAGAAGTATCTTTAAATATTACTGGTCTTGATTCATGGACTGATGTAAGAAAGAAATTATCTATTCAATTAAAGGATGTTTCAAAGGAAGATTTAATATTATTAAAATTACAAGGTAAATATAATTTATCATTAGTTAAAAAATTAGATTTATTAACTGATTCTTTAAATGAAGAATTTTATTATGTTAAGGTCTTAGATGAATCATCATTAGAAATAGATCCTAAGGTATATGAAAAGGAAGTATCCTTAAAGGGTGAATTTATAAGAAATGTTTTATCTAAGGATTTAGATGAAGATAAGAAAAATGAAATAATAGAATATGGTATTAAAGCCTTAATGAAGGAGGATATATAATATGAAATTAATTAGCTTATATATTTCTTCATTTGGTAAATTTAATAATTATTCTTATGAATTTAATTCATCTATGAATTCTATATATGAAGAAAATGGTTGGGGTAAAACAACTATTACTGTATTCATTAAAGCTATGCTTTATGGTCTTGAAAATAGAGAAGAAAGAATTAAATACACTCCTTGGAATAATTTAAATGGCTTTGGTGGTACCTTAACAATTGAGGTTAATAAAGAAGAATATAGAATTGAAAGACAATTCAATTCTGAATATCCTAATTTAGATACATTTAAAATATATGATTTAAAGGATAATAAATTATCTAAAAAATTTGGTAAAAATGTTGGTGAATTATTCTTAAATTTAAATGAGCAATCATTTGAAAGATCTGTATTTATTCCACAAAAGGATTTAGAAAATTCAGGCTTTGGTGCCGATATTGAAAAAAGATTATCTAAATTAATTGGTGGAACTAATGATACTAAAAGCTATGAGGATGCAATAGATATATTATCTACAAAGGCTAAAAGATTAAAGCAAGGTAATGAAGGATTAATTTTTGATCTTAAGAAGGAGCATGAATCATTATTAGAGGATATTGAGGAATGTGAAAATAAGATGAAGGGCATTGAGGTTATCAATGAAAATATTTCATCTATTGATGAATCAATTGAGGTTTTAATTGATCAAAAGAAGGAAGCTCAGGAAAAGATTCAAGAATATCATGAAAATCAAGATAAATTAACTAAGCTTGCAAGAGCTAATACCTATCGTGAAGAAATTGATGGTATTAAAAGAGAGCTTGAAGGAAATAATTATATATTTAATAATAATATTCCTTCAGATGAGGAAGTATCATCATATCGTGTTAAAAATAGAGAATTAATGGCTTTATTACAGGAAGAAGATTTTAGAAGAAGAAATTCTACTACGAGTGGGAAGCTTGAAAAATTAAAAGAAGAATCTAATTTTAAATCATCTATTCCTACAGCTGAGGAATTAAAAGAAATTGATAGATTAGTTAATAAGCATCAATCAATTAAAGGTGTAATAAAAACACATGAGGTAACAAAGCCACAAAAGAAAAAATATACATTACCAATTATATTAACTATAACATTTGGTATTTTATTATTAATTGGTGTTGCCTTATTAGTACAATATTTTATTACTAATGATTATAGAGCATTAATGGGTGTTGGTATTGCCTTAATGAGTGTTTCATTTATTGGCTTATTAATTGGATTTGTATTATTCTTTATTTATTCACAAAAGAATACTGATGTATCATATGGTAAGGTTAAAACATATGATTTTGAAATGAAGGAAATAGAAGAGCATTTAAGAGAATTCTTCATTAAATATCATATTTATTCAAATGATTATTCTAATAATTTATTCATTATTAAATCTAATTATCAAAAATATAATGAATTATTAAAAGAATATAATAATGAAAATAGTATAGCTAAAGAAAATTTATCTATCATAGATACATTAAATAAAGATATTGATACATTCTTATCTAAATTTAATACTACAGCTCAAACTAATGAAGAAAAAATAGGTGAGCTAAGAACACATCTACGTCGTAGTAAAGAAATTACATTAAATTTAGTTACTAAAGAAACAAATTTAGAGCAATATATTAAAGAAAATGATTTAGATGGATTTGTTGACAAGAAAATTGATATTAATAAATATAATTCTTTAATAGAAAATATTGATGAAAAGATTCAGGATTTAAATAAATTAAAAACTCAAAATTCTAATAGAATTGTTGAATTTGAAACTGATATAGCTAAATATGATGACCTATTAAGAAAGAATGAATTATTATCTAAAGAAATATTAGAAAAAGAAAAAGAATATGATACTATTAATTTAACAATAGAATATTTAAAGGAAGCAGAAGAAACATTATTAGATAGATATATTTCACCTATGAGAGATTCTGTTAATAAATATATTAAATTATTCTTATCACAGACAGAACAAACATACCATTTAGATGCAAATTTAAAATTCCAATTTGTTACAGATAATGGATTAAAGGCACTTGATTCATATTCAAGAGGATATCAAACAATCATCGAATTATGCTTAAGATTAGCATTAATTGATGTATTATATCCTAATGAAAAGCCATTTATCATCTTTGATGATCCATTTGTAAATTTTGATGACGCTAGATTAAATCAATCTAAATCATTATTAAAAACTATTTCTAAAACATATCAAGTAATTTATTATACTTGTCATGAATCAAGAAAAATTAAATAAAATGTGCTATAATACAAATATGTATAAGGGCAAAATAAAAGAAATTTTATGACGCAAAGCTATAGGGTCTAAATAGACAGCCAGTTGCAATATCAGTAGGAGTTGATATTATGTACACATTAGAAACATTAAAAAAATATCCTTTTTTTGAGGATGCAGCAAAAAATGTATATGAAAATTTAGATTTAACTAATATATTAGATTCACTTACAGGTGTTATATCAAGACAATATATGGGTGAATATGCAAGAATGCTTGTTAAGAAGAATATTCCATTTGCATTTGTAATATTAGATATTGATAATTTTAAATTAATAAATGATAATTATGGCCACCATGTAGGTGATTTAGTATTAGCTGAAATAGCTTCAAGATTAATCAATTACGTAGGTGATGATGGTTTAGTAGGAAGATATGGTGGCGATGAATATATTATCATTTATTTAAAGGATAATTCATATGATGGCGTATATAAATTTTTAAATGGAATGTATTATGAGGAGCGTGTTTTCCGTTGCCCTGTATTTTTAGAACAATGTACACCATTTATTACTGCATCTATAGGATCTGCATCATATCCAATAAATGCAAAGGATTTTGATGATTTATTCTTATGTGCTGATAAAGCATTATATAGAGGTAAATTAAAAGGAAGAAATTGCTTTATTGTTTATTTAAAGGAAAAGCATGAATTTATTGATTTAAATAACATAGAAAAGCATGTATTATATCAAGCAATGTTTGATTTATCAGATATTG
>JAILBI010000113.1 GCA_024681175.1 Acholeplasmatales bacterium | reverse complement strand
TATTACATTATCAAATTTACTTCCCTTTTATTTATGAATTGATATTGCATATGCTAATGTTAAATCAGATATTTCATCAATTGGATAATCAATTATTCTATTATCAAAATCAAGATATAATTTATCTTTATCATCGACATTTACAATATCTATTACCTTACCAATATCGCCATTCATTAAATCAAGATCAGGATTATTTCTTTTTACTAAAACCTTATCACCCTTCTTCAAAAAGATTTTATCTCTTTGAAGAATTTTTTCTTTTTCAGGATTAAATCTTTCTTGAATTAATTTATTACATTCATTAATACCTGCAATACCAAGATACATAGGTATTAATACCTCTATATCCTTATCTAAATTGCCACCCTTTTTAATAAAATTATCAATTAAGGTTAAAATAAAAGGAATACCATCTGATGCCATTTTAGGATAGAAAAATATTTCTTTTTTCTTATTAAAAATAGAAAAATCTATTTTTTCATTTAAAACCATATTAGATAATTTAACAATATCTGAATCTTCTTTTTGTCTTACAGTTTTTAATAATTTTGTTGTAACAAAAATATTAGATGATATTAAATCATGTAATACATTACCAGGTCCTACAGATGGAAGCTGATTAAAATCACCAATTAATATTAATTGACAATCATTATTTAATGCTTTAAATAGTGAATTTGCAAGAACTACATCAAGCATTGATGCCTCATCGATAATAATTAATGAGTAAGGCAATAAATTATTTTCATCAAATGAAAATGCTCCTTCATAATTATATCCAAGAAGCTTATGAATAGTTTTAGCAGGAAATGATGATGTTTCAGACATTCTTTTTGCGGCTCTTCCTGTAGGGGAGGCAAGAGCTACCTTATAATCCATTTTTTCAGATGCTAAATTAGTATCATTTAATCTAGCGTAGCATTCTAAAATGCCTCTTAAAATTGTAGATTTACCTGTACCTGGGCCACCTGTGATAATTGATAATTTATTTGTTAAAGAATTAATTATTGCTTCTCTTTGTAAGGATTCATATTGAATATGAAAATCCTTTTCTATTTCATCTATTAATTTTTCTACTTTTTTAGAATCAAATAGCTTTTTATCTGATTTTAATTTTAATATTTTATTTTTAATATCTATTTCAGCATTATATAGATATAAAGGATATATTTTATCATCCTTTAATATTACTTTATTTTTAGATATTAAATAATCTAATGCTTCATTTAATTTATCATTAGTTATTGATTCATCATTTAAAAATTTAATTGCTGAATTAATAAGCTGTGGATTTGTTAAATATGTAAATCCTTCATTATTACATATAATATCAAGTGAATATTTTAAGGCAGATGATAATCTTAACATATCATCTGGCTTAATACCCATTGATAAGGCTAGGGCATCACATTTTTTAAAACCAAAGCCTTCTACCTCATCGATTAAAATGTAGGGATTTTGTTCAATTTTTTCTACAACCTTTGTATTATAAATACCAAAAAGCTTTTCTACCATTTTAGTAGTTAAGCCAAATGAATATAATTTAATATATATTCTTTCTATATCTAAATTTTCTTTTAATGTATCATAAATAATATCCTTTTTAGAGCTATTTACAATACCATCTAATATATCTTTATTTTCTAAAATTTTATTAATACAATCTTCACCTAAGTAGGCTACTATTTTTTCAGCTATTTTCTTACCAATACCATGAAATTTATCAGAAGATAAATAAGATATAATACCATTTTTATCCATCTTTTCTGATCTTTGATAGCTTTGAATTATGAATTGTCTTCCATATTTTAAATGCTCTTTATAATATCCTTTAAATTCATATTCCAAGCCTTCATTAAGCATAGGAAAAGACCCTGTGATTGATACCTCACTTTTATCCTTTAATATAAGGTGTGCAACCTTATAATTAGAATCTTCACTTGTATAGATATATTTATCAATATATCCAACTATTGTCTCTTCCTTGATATCCTGCATTAATAATTTCTTCTTTCGTTATCAAAATATACTTCATCAATGATTGCGCCACCAAGACATATTTCATTATCATAAATTACTGCAGCCTGACCTGGTGTTACAGCTCTTACTCCCTTAGGATAAAATATTTCAATTTTATCATCAGATAAGAATTTTAATGTTACTTCATTATCCTTTTGTCTATAACGGAATTTTGCTTGATATGTTTTTCCTTCAATAGGCTTATCTGTTATCCAATTAATATTTGAACAAATACATCTATTTGATATTAATAAAATAGAATCATGACCCTGTCCTACAATTAAATGATTCTTTTTTAAATCCTTACCACAAACAAACCAAGGCTCATCAGGGTATTTATTATTACCACCAATTCCAAGGCCCTTTCTTTGGCCAATTGTGTAATACATTAAACCATCATGTCTACCTATAATATCACCCTTAGTAGTTACAATATCACCTGGTGTTGATGGTAAATAATTTTTTAAAAATGCTTTAAAATTTCTCTCACCAATAAAGCAAATACCTGTAGAATCCTTTTTCTCTGCAGTAGCTAAATTAGCTTCCTTAGCTATTTTTCTTACTTCTTCCTTAGTTAAATTACCTACAGGAAAAATAGCTTTTCTTAATTGGCTTTGGCTTATTTGGCATAAGAAATATGTCTGATCCTTATTTTGGTCCTTAGCTCTTAATAAATAGCTTTTATCCTTATCATGTCTTACATTTGCGTAATGACCCATCGCAATATAATCAGCACCTATTTTTTCTGCATATTTTAAAAATGCATTAAATTTTATATATTTATTGCACATAATATCAGGATTAGGTGTTCTATCTTTTTTATATTCATCTAAAAAATAAGAAAAAACATCATTCCAATATTCTTCTATGAAATCTACTCTTTTAATTTCAACATTAAGCTTATCTGCAACCTTTTTTGCATCAATAAAATCTACTTCCTGAGGACAAATATCATCATTTACAGTAGGATTACCTAATATATCATTATTTGTAGCTGAATCCCAATTTCTCATAAATACAGGTGTTACATCATAGCCTTGATCTAATAATAATTTTAAAGCTACAGATGAATCTACTCCACCTGATAAACCAAGCACAATTTTCATCATTAATGTCCTTTCAAATTCATTGAATTATAACACAATTATTTGTATAATTGAATTAAATTTTAATTAAAATTTAGTGAGGACGTCATGGAAGATAAAGAATCTAAAGAAAAAGCGGCTACTGAGCATACATATGATAATGGCTTTCATCCTAGAAAGGTTACATTAAAAAATAATTATAATTTTTATCCCAAAAATATTTTTTATAAATTTGGTCATTTTTTAACTGCCTTAATAACTAGATTCTTTTTAATATTTCCTAAATTATTATGTTGGGGATTTAAAACAAAGGGTCGTAAATATAAAAAATATGCAAAAGGGGCTCTTTTGTGTTCAAATCATACTCATCCTGTTGATGCATTAATTATAGGATCAAGCTTTTTAACTAAAATGACATATTTTACAACATTACAATCTAATTTAGGATTCCCAATAATATCTAAATATTTTAGATTAGGTGGTGCAGTACCAATCCCTGAGGATCCTAAATTAACTCTTTCATTCCATAGACAAACAATTAAAACATTAGAAAGAAAAAAAGAAAATATATTATTTTATCCTGAAGCAGCCTTAATACCATTTTCTGATCATATAAGACCATTCCATCAAGGAATATTTCATTATGCATCAGATGATATTATTATTCTTCCTATCTTATTAACTTATCATAAGCCAAGAGGCTTATATAAATTAACAAGAAGAAAAAAGCCATGTATTCATTTAAATTATCTTCCACCTTATAAGGTAGAAAAGCAGGAAACAAGAAAAGAAACAATAAATAAAGCATCAAATGATTTATTTAAAATAATGGACGAATATTACAAAAAAGAAAGTGATTATTTTTATAAAGATGGAATTTTAATCAAAAAATGAAAATAATTAGCAACGAAATTAAAAAATGTCATTGACATAACTCTTATTTTTGCTATAATTGTTATTGCAATCGCATTTTTATATGGATTCTTAGCTCAGCTGGTAGAGCAACTGACTCTTAATCAGTGGGTCTGGGGTTCGAGTCCCCAAGAGTCCACCAGTTTAAAAGAGGCTTATGCCTCTTTTTTTTCATTTAATTTCTTTTCTAAATATTCTGGTAATTCTTCTGTGAATTTAAATTTAGATATACCTATCTTTGCAATAGATTTCTTTAAAGTTGTTTCAGCTACATATTTATCTGCATTCTTACAAATAATAAGGCCTATTGTTTCATTATCAACTTCAGTTCTTTCAAGATCATCTACGGCATTTACATAAAATGTTAATTGTCCAAAATCTTGAGGTTCAAATTCTCCTATTTTAACCTCAATTACTACATATGCATGTATCTTAGTATGATACATTAATAAATCTATATAATAATCTTTTCTTGTAGGAGTAACTAATTTATATTCCTTTCCTGCAAGTGTAAATCCTGGCCCTAATTCTTCTAAGAATTTGATGATATTATTTATCATCTCGTTCTTTAAATCTTTTTCAGTTTTAATCTTTTCTTTATCAGTAAATTCTATTACATATGTATCTTTAAATATTTCATTAATAGAATCATCAGATTTAACTATAGGTGTAGTATCAGGTTTAATTAAAGATCTTTCATACAATTTTAATGAAATCTGATTTAATACCATAGATCTAGACCAACCATTTTTATGTGTTTGGTTGATGTAATATAACATTTCTTCATGAGTGTTTGACTTGTATACTATTTCAACTAAAGTTCTCCAAGGAATTTTGGTCCCAGCTTGGGACCTAATTTCTTCAAATGAAAATTCACTGACAATCATTCCCATTCTTTTTAACGATTCATATGAATATCCTTTACCATATTCTTTTAAATCATTTGATAATTTTTCTATATATTTATTTCCCCACTCCTTTCTTTTATTAATAATTGTACCAATTTGATAATAAGTCATTATCATTTGACTATTAACATAAACCATTGCCTTATTTTGATTTTGTCTAATAGTCTCTTTAATTGTTTTTAAGTCATTAAAATAATCTAATTCTTGTAATTCATTTTCTTTCATATATTTATGCCTCCTCACTATATATAAGAGACATAAAATCTTAAAAAATTTAAAAATATTTTAAAAAAATAAAAAATCTTAATGTTTTTTACATTAAGACTTTATTATTCTTATTTAGATAATATTTCTAATCCTTCTTCTGTCATTAATAAGGTATATTCCCATTGTGCAGATAATAATCCATCCTGAGTATATATTTCCCAATCATTAGAGCTATCTAAAAATACATGTCTATCGCCTTCATTAATCATTGGCTCTATTGTAAATACCATACCAGGGAATAAGACCATGCCTGTGTCTTTTTTACCATAATGACATACATATGGATCTTCATGCATCTCAATACCAACACCATGACCACCTATTTCCCTTACAACAGAAAAGCCATGCTTAGTAACATGCTTATTAATAATATAACCAATATCACCTAATCTCATAAAAGGCTTTATTTCTTTAACACATAAATCAAGTGCTTCCTTTGTAACCTCTACAAGCTCTTTAGCAATTGGATCTACCTTACCCATCATATACATTCTTGATGAATCACCATAATATCCCTTTATTTTAGTTTCAACATCAACATTAACAATGTCACCTTCCTTTAAAATGACATTTTTTGATGGGATACCATGACATACACAATCATTTACAGATGTACAAACACATTTAGGGAAATTAACCTCAAGTGGTGCAGATTGTCCTTCGTATTTCTTTGTTTCTCTTGCGACAATATCATCAATATCCTGTGTAGACATACCTATTTTAATTTCTTTATCTACTGCATCAAGAATTTTAGTATTACAAATTGAAGCATATCTTATTCCTTCAATTTGTTCTGGTGTTTTAATCATTTCCTTTGTAGGTAAATCCTTTTTTGAAACACCAAGCTTAAGATATTTTTCAATCAATTGTTCATAATTAATCATCTTCTGTTTCTCTTGCACTCTTTCTAATATATAATTTTTGCATACTAAGATCTATATCATATAAATCATCAGAATGCTTTCTTAATCTTTGCTTTTCATCATCAGTATAAACATTATTAGCCTTATATCGTAATTCATGCTCTAATGATGCCCACATATCCATGGCAATTGTTCTAAATTGAATTTCAACTGGAACAATCTTTTTTGAATAGCCAATAGTTATTTCAACATCTAAGATAGTATGAAGTGAACGATATCCTGATGGCTTAGGATTTTTTATATAATCCTTTTCTTCTCTAAATTTAACACCAGATTGCATTTTAAGTAAATCATTTACTCTATAAATATCATCAATATAGTTACAAACAACCCTTAATCCTGCAATATCATATAATTTAGTTTCAAGGTTATTTAAAGTCATTTCATAACCTCTTCTATGCATCTTTTCAATAATATTAACAGGATTTTTAATTCTAGATTCGATATTATGAATAGGATTATGCGCAACACTTTTTTCACAATAATCATTAATATTTTCTATTTTTATCTGCATTTCCTTTAAGGCATAACGATAAAAATTTTCTATTTTAAAATATTGCTTTAAAAGCCTTTTAGATTGCTCATCCATTCTAAAATAGCTACTATCAGTAACATCTATTTTATTAGAAATTTCCATAATCTTCCTTCCTAATGCTTTGGTAATATTTAAAGAATTGTAAAGCTATTTTTGCTTCAGCTAAATTAGCTTCACAATCTTCTATATCAACCCAAGCATATTCATCTATTTCATAATTAGGATTAACATTATAATTATCTAATACAGCATAAAAATTAATCATTAAAGTATTACTTTTATCAAAATATAATGTTTTTAATAATTTATATTCTATAGGCTTAACACCAAGCTCCTCACCCATTTCACGAATAAGAGCCTCCTCTGCACTTTCACCTTTATTAATATAGCCTGCAACAAGCCTATATTTATTAGTATGATATTGCTTAACAAGTAATGTTTTTTTCTTATCCTTATCAAGAATAATTACACTTACTGCAGATGAAAAAATAGGAAATCTATATTGATTACATTTTGGACAAAAAGGAATCATTCCTTCATGCTCTAATTCTTTAATTATTAATTTTTCTCCACATTCATAACAATAATCCATCATAATTATTAATTAAATTCTTTCAATATTTGTGATACTTCCTTCATATCAACTCTACCATTATAATTAGCTTTAAAATGCTTCATTACACTTGGTACAGTTTTATCATCTAATTTAGATATAATATCTTTAATTTCATCCTTTGATAACATATTAGGTAAATATTTAGATATTAAATCCATTTGAAAATCAATGTCCTTTGTATCGCGCTTAGCTTCAACAATTGATTTTCTTTCTTCTTCTAAATCCTTTAAAGTCTTTCTAATGATATTAACTGCTAAATCATCAGGTAATTCTTTTCCTTGAAACCCACCATCAATTGATGCTTTCTTTAATTTACCATATAAAAAATTCATAATTTCATGAGCTACTTTATCTCTTGACTTTAAAGTCTCTATATTTTGCTTTTGTACATCTTCGTATATCATTTTAAAATCCTTCTTTCGCCTAATTATAGCACATTATTTATATACTTATAAATAATTTTAATTTAAATTTATATATCTTGAATTATAGTCGCCACTAACTTATAATTAAGTTAACGATAAACTTATGGAGGATTTAAATATGCAGAATGATAAAAAATTTAATTCAAAGAAGAAACTTCTTTTAATTGTCGGAAAGCCAGGCTGCGGAAAGTCTAAGCTTCTTGAGAATTATTCTAAGTCTAAAGGAATCCCAGTTTTAAATTTAGACCAAATACTTGGTAAAAAGATTCCTGATGGAAAAGATGATAGCTATGTATATGGCTTCATGGATGGATTCTTAGCTGTTTATTCACAAGATGAAATCTTATTAGATAAGAAAGCTATTTTATATGAAGAAGGAACAAATATTGATTTATTACCATTTTTAAAGAAATTATCAGAATCAAAAAGACTTGTTGCAACCTTCTCAGGCTACATTGAAAATGACAAATTATATCATTTAAGATCAAATGAAGTTGATAAAGAATATGATATAGATGATAGCTTTGAATATATTGAATTAAAATAAAATAAAAAGTGGCTGTTAAGAAACTTATATATCTTAACAGCCATTTTTATTATAAGAATAAGAAAAAATATTGGAAATTATGACTATCAATAGTTAAATCTATTCTTATTAAATTCATATAATCATTTGAAGGAATACTAAAGCTATAATCATTTATATTTGTTTTTTCATATGTAGAATCATTATACCAATTTTTCATTTCATTTATTTCTGATTTCGTATATG
>JAILBI010000092.1 GCA_024681175.1 Acholeplasmatales bacterium | reverse complement strand
AAGAACAGCTTGCCTTATCTTATGACAATGTTATTAAAACAAAATTATATTTAAACGCAATGCAAAATCATTTTACATATATGCATAAAAAAGAATGCAAATCTATAAAGAATTTAAAATTCGAATATGCATTAACATCTTGGTTTAAGCAAAAATCTAATCTTTATTTTATTTATGGTATGTATCCTAAAAAAGAATTATTAAATAAAATAAAAGCAGATTATGTTAAAGAAGATTTTAAAGATTACTCTAATTTAATATTAAAAGATAAATTTAGTATAAGAGATGTATTAGCATTCCAAGAGCATGAAAGATGGTGCGCATTTGAAATAGGCTTTGGTGTATTACCTATGAAAATAGAGGAAGTTGTAGATAGATCAAATGAATATTTAGTAAATCAAATTAGTACTTTATATCATTCATGTATTTGTACACAAAAAGGATTAGTAGATTATTATAATTGTTTTTCTAAAAAAGAATTTACATATAAAGGGCAAAAATACATTTTTAAAAACAATAAGGGATATAAAGATAATGCGGATGTTATTTGTTATGACTATGAATTAGTAGATTATTTAATAAAGAATTAATCAAGTTAGTGGGAGGTTATAAATGGATATAATAATACATAATTTAGAAGAATTAAAAGAATTAATATTAAGTGGTAAAATAATATATTTAAATAAAATAAAATATTCAGATTCTTTTAATAAAGAAGAGATGATTAATTTTTTAAAGAGCAATATAGATAATTCTAATTATGCGTGGTTCTTAGGACGTTGTTATGAAAATGGTCATTGTGTAGAAAAAGATGAAAATGTAGCCTTTAAATATTATAAATTATCAGCTGATAAAGGGAATTCAAGAGGACAATCTTCTTTAGGAGTTTCATATGCAAAAGGCATAGGAATAGAAAAAAATGAAGGACTTGCCTTCAAATACATTAAATTATCGGCTGAACAGGCATGCGCGGTTGGTGAAAACAACCTTGGAATATGTTATGAAAAAGGTATAGGTGTAGAGAAGGATTTTTTATTAGCCTTCAAATATTATAAATTATCCGCAGCCCAAGGATATGCTCGTGCTCAATATAATGTAGGTTACTGTTATAAATATGGTGAAGGAGTAGAAAAAGACCTTTACGAAGCCTTCAAATATTACCAATTATCTGCTGAACAGGGATTTGATGTCGCCCAATACAGTTTAGGTATTTGCTATTATTATGGTGAAGGTGTAGATAAAAACTTAAGCGAAGCCTTGAAATATTATAAATTATCCGCAGATCAAGGATATGCTCGAGCACAAAACAACTTAGGTGTATGTTATGAGAATGGTGACGGAGTAGAACAAGATTATAAAGAGGCCTTCAAGTATTATAAATTATCTGCAGACCAAGGCTTTGCTGATGCCCAGTGCAATTTAGGTTATCTCTATGATAAAGGAAATGGAGTAGAACAAGACTATAGCGAAGCCTTCAAATATTATAAATTATCCGCTGATCAAGGCTTTGCTGATGCCCAGTGCAATTTAGGTTATCTCTATGATAAAGGAAATGGCGTAGAACAAGACTATAAAGAAGCTTTTAAGTATTATAAGTTATCTGCAGATCAAGGATATGCTCGAGCACAATATAACTTAGGTGTATGTTATAAAAATGGTATAGGTGTAGAACAAGACTATAGCGAAGCCTTCAAATATTTTAAATTATCCGCAGATCAAGGATATGATTATGGTCAGTATTTTTTGGCTTATTGCTATGAAATGGGGCATGGGGTAGATAAAGACAATATTAAAGCCTTGAAATATTATAAATTATCAGCAGACCATGGAAATTATATTGGTCAATGGCGAGTAGCTGATTTCTATCAATATGGGTATGATATTGAAAAAAATTTTTCTATTGCTATTGATTATTATAAAAAAGCAATAAATCAAAATTATAAAGAAAAAGAATGCTTAGATAATATAAGTAAATGTTATATGACAGGTGGCTATGGTATAGAAAAAGATATAGTTCTAGCTGATGCTTATCACTATATGGCTGAAGGATCAAAAGAGTTAACTGCTTTATTATTAGCTTCTGTTAAAGCATTTAATAATGGAGTTGTTGCACCAATATTATTAAATAATTTAGAAAAGAAGTTTGAATATATTCTTGACCAAGGTGAAATAATTGCTCAATATTATCTAAATGAAATAAAAAGAATAAAAGAAGATAATGAATTATTTTTAATTAATTCTAATTTAACACAAGAACAAAAACAACAATTTAGTAATTTTTTAACAACTGAACCAAAAGATGTATTTATAAGTTGGAATCATAAAGATAAAGTTTATAAAAATGTAATTTCAAATTATTTATCATCTAATGGAATTAGCGTTTGGGATAGTGATAAAAATTGTTATGGGCTTTTACATAAAATATTATTTCATGCAATTAAAATATCAAGATGTTATCTATTGCTTTTGACAGAAAATTCAGTTAAAAGTGAATGGGTTCATGCAGAACTTGATTGTGCATTAAATAATAATAAACAAATTTATATTATTGCTGATGATAACATTTCAAAAATTATCAACAAATTAGATAAGGATAATAGATTTTATCAGATTTTCAATTCTCAAAATAAGCAATTAGGATCAAAACCTATTACAAAAGAAGAAAAGAAAAAAATAATAAAAGAAAATGATTCCGATATATTAAATGTTATTTTAAATGCTATTAAAGATAATTTATTGCAAAATGATTTTATTGATATAAAGAATAAAATCATTAATGAAAATAAAGAATTTAAATATACATTATGTAATTTAATAAGTGAAAATATAACAAATTATGTTAATACATTAACAACACTAGATGATGGCTATATCGAAAGAACATTATTAGATGAGAATAATAATATTGTCAATATTAACGATATTGATTTGAATAATAATATATTTATTTATGGCCCAGGTGGAAGTGGGAAAAGTGTTGTTATTAAAAGGATTAACACATTAATTAATGGCAATTATATTCCAATTGAATTAAACAATCTTGATTTATTAACGTTTAATGATTTTAATAGTCTTGTTGATAATGAATTAAGACATAAATCTAAATACGAAAACGCGAATATTGATTATATATTAAAAAATAATATTAATACATATTTCATATTA
>JAILBI010000087.1 GCA_024681175.1 Acholeplasmatales bacterium | reverse complement strand
CATATACTAAAAATATTGATTTTATTCATAATGGATTATTTTCTAAATTAGATAATTCATTTGGTGTAACACTTGGTTATATGAATTATCCATATACATTTAAAAATAAGAAAATGATTTATGATCCTACAGCTAATTTTTTAATGAATGGTTCTACAAAAGGATTTATTTATCATTATGATAAAGGTTTATCATATGTAGATTTAATGATTAGACATGAATATAAAAATAGATGTGATAGAGCCTTATTTAAAAATGATGATTTAACTGCCATAAAGGCAATTAAATCTGCATTCCAAAAATTTAATTTTGATAAGAATGTATTAGAATTTACAAATAGAAAATGTAAGCCTAAGGATGATATTATAATGAAGCCTTGGCGTGAGGTTACAGAAATAGGCTGGACTGGTGGCGCAATTTTAGCATATCCATTAATTATGGCCCAATATGCATTAAATACGAAGGATGATTATAATGTATCAGGTAAAAGAATAATTGATAGGATTATTGATTCATATAATCCTAACTCACATTTATTTTATAATTGCGTAAAAGAAAAAGAAGGATGTAATAAAAATTCATCAGGATGGTTTGTAGGTCATACAAAGGATCCTAATGATCATTATGCATATACACTTGGTTCTGCAATATATTATATTTTAAAAACTATTATTTTTATGAAGGAGCATAATCTAAAATATAAAGATAATTGGTTAATTAAAACACAGGATGTTTTAAATAAAGTAAAAGAAAATATTAAAGATGATGGTAAATTTGGATATTCATTTTCGTCAATTGATGGTCATGTAACAGATTATGATGGCTTTGCAGGATGCTGGTTCGTTCCTTCATTCGTATTATTATATAAATTAACAAATGATAAGGAATATTTAGAAATAGCTAAAAAAGGTATTAATGCTTATTATCCATATGTAAATAATTTAAATGTTTATGGCACACCTATGGATACCCAAAAGGCCACAGATGAAGAAGGTAATTTAGCATTTATGAAGGGTGCAAGATTACTTCATGAGGTAACAAAGGATGAGATGTATTTAAGATATTTACAAAAATCTGCATCTTATGAATTTTTATGGAGATATTGTTATAAATCAAGACCTGATTTTAAACCAATTGATAAAAATTGGTCTTCATGTGGTGGATCTATAACATCAATATCTAATCCTCATATTCATCCAATGGGATTAATTATTGATTCTGAGCTTAGATATTTATATAAAGAAACAAATGATGATTATTATTTAAATAGAGAAAAGGATTCATATGCATGGATGATGCAAAACCTTGAAATGTATCCTGATAGAACAGGCTTTGGAAGATATGGCATTATGACTGAAAGATGGTGTCCATCTGATGGCTTAACTATTGAAACATATTCTGATAAGAGCCATTCAAGCATTTGGTTTTCATATAATTTATGGGCACCTTGCTGCTGCTTAGAAGAATTATTAGAAAGATATTTTGAGAATAAATAAAAATGTAGCAACGCTTAGGTTGCTACATTATTTTTAATATATATCATTTGATAAATAGGATGCATCATCATCACCACCAGATGATGTTTCAGATACAATTGGATTATGCTCATCTTCATATTCATAATCTAATATATTATCAATTGTACTTTCTCTAAAATTAGTTCCAGGAGTGTTTATAATATCAGGTGTACCATCTAATACTTTATTTTCATCAACTCCTAATTCTTTCTTATAAGATAATTTTAATAATAGTGGTACTGCAAAAGAAGTAATTATAATTAAGAATATTAAATATAATTGAACCTTTTGATCAATCATGCCTGCATCAATACCCTTTTGTGCAGATACAAGACAAACCTCGGCTCTAGCACACATACCAATACCAGCTCTAAACGAATCTTTTGTACTATATCCTGTAATTTTTGCACCAAGTGCTGTACCTAAAAGTTTACCAAGAATACCTGCAGAAACGTAACATACACCAATTAAAATGAATATACCAAGACCCTGACCGGATGATCCTGCATCAGATAATTTAGTCCAATCAGTTGTAAGACCAATTTTTGCAAAGAAGACAGGTGTAAATATAATATATGAAATGATATCTGTTCGTCTTTCAACATATTCTGTTGATTTTCTACCAGATAATATTAATCCTGCAAAATATGCACCAGTGATATCTGCAATATTAAATACTGCTTGAGAAATATATGCAAGTAAGAAGCATACAACTAAACCATAAATAGGAACACGTCTATGATGAGGATATTTCTTATCTAAGAATTTAAATAATTTTCTTATTAAAATACCAATTAATATCATAAATACAAAATATAATACAGTTGATATAATAATTGATAATATAGAATTTAAACCCCAACCTTCCATTATTCCTGCAATACCTGCATCATGTCCTGAAGAAGGAGAACCTACAGCTAAAACAATTGATAAAATAATGACACCAATTACATCATCAAGGATAGCTGATGATAAAATTACAGTACCAATTTTAGAATTTAATTTACCAAGCTCCTTTAATGTTGATACAGTAACTGAAACAGAAGTTGCAGTTAAGATAACACCATAGAAGATATATGACCAATAATTTTTTACAACTGTACCAGTAATAAATTCTTTTTCACCACTGAAATTAAATTTATCAAATGCCGCAATTACAAAAATACCAAGAGCCATAGAAGCTGTAACATTTAATAATGTAGTAATAATTGCTGCAGTACCTGTTGCCTTAATTTGTTTAACATTTGTACCAAGACCTGCAGAAAATAAGATTAATACAACACCGATTTCCGCAAAAATCTGAATACCATCAAGACCTGTTGTTGTAATTACATTGTCTTTAACCCAAGGTATCAATGCAAATAAACCTAATATAATACCTGTTCCAAGCATCGCTACGACCTGTGGAAGACCAATCTTTTTTGTTCCAAGACCAAATATTTTCGATAAGCCTAATATTAAAGCTAATAATATTAATATTTGATATATTTTAGATGTATCAAATTCAAATATTTCAAGAATATTCATATAATCATCTCCTTTGTTGAAACCAAATTCCATTTTATCACTAAATTATTAATAATTCAAAAGTAGAAAAGGTTTTCTTACAATAAACTTTAATAAAAATGCATAAAATGTTAAAATCTATATAAGGGAAATAATATTTAGGTTCAATTTAGGTAATAATAATATAATAAAATTGGTGATAAGTATGAAAATATTATTAGTTGAAGATGATAGAGAATTATCAAATGTTATAACAAAGGCATTAAGCATAGATAAATATAATGTTGATAATGCTTATGATGGAATTGAAGCATTAGATTTTTTAGAAATTAGTAAATATGATTTAATTATTATGGATATAATGATGCCAAGATTAAATGGCTATGAAACATTAAAGGAAATCAGAAGAAGAAAAAATAATATTCCTGTTATGATGCTTACAGCTAAATCATTAGTAGATGATAAGGTGTTATCACTTGATGCAGGAGCTGATGATTATTTAACTAAGCCATTTCAGCTAAAGGAGCTTCTTGCAAGAATAAGAGCCCTTTTAAGAAGAAAAGGAACTGATTTACAGGATTATGAATATAATGATATTTCATTAGATCAAAATACATATGAAGTTAAATGTAATGGTAAAAGTGTAAGATTAACATCTAAAGAATATCAATTATTAGAATTATTTATAAGAAATCCAAAGAATTATTTTTCTGCTGATGATATTTTATTAAGAGTATGGGAATATGATAGTGAGGTGGATGTATCTGTAATTTGGGTATTCATATCCCAAATTAGAAAGCATCTAGCTTCAATTGGTTCTAATACTACAATTAAAGCATCAAGAGGCATTGGATACCATTTGGAGGTATTAGATGATAAGAAGGCTAAGAATTAAATTTATTTTAATATCTGGTATATCTATATTTATTGTTTTATCTTTAATTATCGCAACTATTAATATATTAAATTATAAAAAGGTTAGAGATAATGCAGATAATATAACTGATGTATTATATTCCTATGGTGGTTCATTTGAAAGATTTAGACCTGAAGAAGAGACTATAACATCTGAAGAAGAGACTATAACACCTGAGGAAGGTGAATGGTCTGAAGAAGGCTTTATACCTCCAAATAGAAGAGGTATAAATGAAGAAACACCATTTGATACACGTTATTTTACAGTTAAATATTCTTATGATAGTGATAATAATATAGTTATTAATTATTCAGATGTTAATTTAAGAAGAATATCAAGAGTGACATTTGAAGAAGCAAAACAATATGCAATAGATGTAATAAATGGTGATGATGAAAGAGGATATAATTCATATTTTAGATATTTAAATAAAGATATAGATGGACAAAATATGATTATATTTATTGATTGTGAAAAACAACTAGATTCTGCAAATTCATTTTTATTATATTCAATTATTATTTCATTAATTGGTGTTTTAACTACAGTAGGCTTAATAATATTATTATCATTTAGAATCTTTAGACCTGTAAATGAATCTTATTTGAAGCAAAGAAGATTCATTCAAAATGCTGGTCATGAATTAAGAACACCTTTGACAGTTATTTCAGCTAATAATGAATTAAATGAAATAATGAATGGTGAAAATGAAACTACTAAGGCTATATCTAAACAAACATCTAAATTAACTAATATGGTTCAAAGCTTAATTACGTTATCAATGCTTGAAGAAGATAGAAGAATAAAAACTATAACTAAATTTAATATTACAAATGCATTAAATGAAATAATTGATTCATTTTCAACTATCATTAATGATAAAAATTTAAATTTAGAATTAGATATAGAACCAGATTTATCATATGTTGGTGAAGAAGGATTAATTAAAATATTATTTTCAATATTAATTGATAATTCTATAAAATATGCAATATCAAATATTAAAATAATATTAAAGGATGATGGTAAAAATATTTCATTTTCATGTATTAATGATGATAAAACATTATCTATGGGACCTCATCCTGAATTATTTGAAAGATTTTATAGAGCCCCAGGTCAAGAAAATAAACAAGGCTCAGGTATAGGCTTATCTATCGCAAAGGATATAATAGATGTACATAAAAGTAAAATTGATGCAATAAATGAAGATGATAAATTTATCATTAATGTATCTTTAAAAAATTTAAAAATAAAAAAATAATGTTCACCCGAACATTATTTTTTTCTTTATTTTGATATAGGAAAATACTATAATATATTCATAGGAGGCATCTATGACACTACAACAATTAATTTATGCAACTAAAATAGCTGAAAAAGGCAGTATGTCAAAGGCAGCCGAGGAGCTTTATATTGCACAGCCTTCACTTTCAAGTCAAATTCAAGCACTTGAGGAAGAATTTAATATTAAAATATTTGAAAGAAATAATAAAGGTGTAATAACTACAGAGGAAGGTAAAATCTTTTTAACATATGCAAAAGAGGTTTTATCACAAGCTAAAATATTAGATGAAAGATTTAAAGAAAAGGATGATAAAATCTTATTTCAGGTATCTTGTCAGCATTATTCTTTTGCGGTAAATGGCTTTGTTGATGTTATAAAAGAATTTGGTAAAGATAAATATACATTTAAATTAAGAGAAACAAAAACATATGAAATATTAGATGATGTATCTAATTTTGATTCAGAGCTTGGAATTATTTATATATCTGATTTTAATAAGAAAATAATTAAAAAGATTTTAGAGGATAAAAATTTGGAATATGAATTATTATTTGAAGTAAAGCCACACGTCTTTATTTCAAACAATAGCTCCCTAAAAAATAAAGATATAATATCTTTATCAGATTTAGATTGTCATCCTTATTTATCATTTGAACAAAAGGATCATGATTCATCATATTACGAAGAAGAATTGATACATATTAATCCTGATAAAAAGATAAAGGTATCAGATCGTGCAACCTTATTTAATTTATTAATTGGTCTAGATGGTTATACAATTTCATCTGGTGTAATAGATGAAAAATTAAATAAAGGTATTATTTCTAGACCACTAAATGATAATACTAAAATTTATATTGTCATTATTAAAAGAAAAAATACTTATTTATCGAAAATTGCACAATATTATCTTGATGCAATAAAAAGATATATTAATTAGCTATAGGTAAAACCTATTACAAAAATACATTTTTAGTATAATTTAGTTTATAAATTATAATTTATAATATGTGTTGTATATTAATTTAGTATGAATTGGGTGATATTATGAAAATTGATGAAATATTAAAAAATAAAAGAACATTATCATTTGAGGTTTTTCCTCCTAAAAAAGAAAAAGAGGATTTACCTCAATTATTTGAAACATTAAAGGAATTAAAGCAATTTAATCCTGATTTTATATCTGTAACATATGGTGCAGGTGGAACTAATAGAAAAAGCAATGCTGAAATTGCAGGATTTATTAAATCTATTGGAATTGAGCCTTTAGCACATATTACAGGTGGTCCTTCAACAAAAGAAGAAATAGATGAAATTGTTTTAAATTTAAAAAAGCATAATGTAGAAAATATATTTGCCTTACGTGGTGATAAGCCAGTTACATATGAAGGTGATTATTGTAAAGAATTTAAGCATGCAACAGATTTAATTGAATATTTGAAGGATTCAAATTTCACAATTGGAGCTGCATGCTATCCTGAAGGTCATCAGGAATGTAATTCTTTATATGAGGATTTAGTCCATTTAAAAGAAAAACAAGATCTTGGAGCTAAATTTTTAGTAACACAAATATTTTATGATAATGAATATTATTATCGTTTAATATCAGAAGCAAAAAATATGGGTATAACAGTACCTATTATTCCTGGTGTTATGCCTATTACATCAATTTCTAATATTGATAGAATTAAAACTCTTTGTGGCGCTACAATACCACTTGATTTTAGAAATATGCTAGAAAAATATCGTAATAATCCTAAGGTATTAAGAGAAATTGGTATTAATTATGCTGTATATCAAATTTCTGATTTAATTGCTAAGGGTGCACCTGGAATTCATCTATATATTATGAATAAATTTAGTATTGCAAAAGATATTTGTGAAAGGCTAACAAATACTATTAATGAGCTATTCTAATTTAAAAGATAGTGTATATTTATATCTTGGATATAAGAATAAAAAATATGATGAAAGTATTGATAATATAATAGATGAATGTCTTTTAGAAGTAGAAAAACTAGCTCAATTTAAATATATGTATATGGAATTTAATTATTTAATTCCAATACTTGAAAAAGAAGCATATCAAAAATTTTTAAAAGGAAGTACAAATTATTATTTATGTGCAATGACACTTGGTAGAGCTATATCAGATAAAATTAGATATTATTCTAAATCTAATATGCAAAAAATGGTTATTTTTGATGCATGTGCATCTGCATATTTAGAATATTTATCTGATAAATATCAAAATGATAATTTAGGAGATGATTTATCATTTAGATTTTGTCCTGGCTATGGTAATACAAGTGTTAATGATTTAAAAGAAATTGTTAAATATTTAGATATTAAAAAAATAGGAATTGAATTATTAGATTCATGTATTATGATTCCTGAAAAAAGTATGATAGGTATTATTTATCATAATAAAAATATTAAAAAAAGCTGTGATGGCTGCATAAAAGAAAAAAATTGTGAATTAAGAAAGGATGGGATTACATGTTACAAAAAATAGGTAATAAAATACTTTTACTTGATGGTGGAATGGGTAGTGAAATTGAAAAGCGTGGATTATCTGATGAAAATCCAATGGAATTAAATATTACTCATCCTGATGTAATTAAAGAAATACATCTTTCTTATAAATATTCTGATTTTATAACAGTTAATTCATTTGGCTTAAATAAAATTAGATATAAAGGTAATTATGATATTAAAGACCTAGCCTATGCAGCAATTGATAATGCAAAAGTAACTGGTAAAAAAATATTATTTGATATTGGTCCTACAGGATCAATGCTAAAGCCTTTAGGATTATTAACATTTGATGAAGCTTATGAAGCTTTTTCTGAAATTGTTAATATAGTTAAGGATAAGGTAGATGGCTTTATTTTAGAAACATTTTCAGATCTTTATGAGCTTAAGGCTGCAGTATTAGCTGTAAAAGAAAATTGTGACAAAATGATATTTGCATCAATGACTTATGATGAAAATAAAAGAACATTAACAGGTACATCACCTGAAATAATGGTTAATACCCTAGAAGGACTTGGAGTTACTGCCTTAGGCTGTAACTGTGGTCTTGGTCCTAAGGAATTAAAGGAAGTTATTGAAAGAATATTAAAATGTGCCCATATTCCTGTATTCATTCAGCCTAATGGTGGTTTACCAAAATTAAAGGATGGTAAAGCATATTATGATATGACTGCAGAAGAATATTTTGATGAAATAAAGGAATTTGTACCACTTGGCTTATCAATGATTGGTGGCTGTTGCGGAACAAGCCCAGAATTCATTGAAAAATTAAATGTATTTAAGGATAAGGATGTTATAAAAACAAATAATCCATATTATACAATTGTAAATAGTGCAACTAAGCTTGTTAAGGTTAATGGTGTTTTATGCTGTGGTGAAAGATTAAATCCTACAGGTAAAAAGACTTTAAAGGAAAAAATTGCAAATGCTGAATATGATTATTTAATTAATGAATCAATAAGAGAAACAGAAGCAGGAGCAGATATATTAGATTTAAATGTTGGTGTACCTAAAATTGATGAGGTTAAAGCATTAAAGGAAGCTTTAATTGCAATTCAAGAATATAATGATACACCATTACAGTTAGATTCATCTAATGCAAAAGCAATTGAGGTTGGTGCAAGATATTATAATGGTATTCCATTAATTAATTCAGTTAATGGTGAAAAAGAAAGAATGGATGAAATATTTCCTATTGTTAAAAAATATGGTGCCAATGTGGTTGCCTTAACACTTGATGATAAGGGTGTACCTCAAACTGCAGAAGAACGTTTTGAAATTGCAAAAAGAATAATTAATTATGCTTGGGAAAAATATGGCATAAGAAAAGAAAGAATTATTGTTGATACATTAGTTTTAACAGCTTCAAGTGAACAAAAGCTTGTAGCTGAAACATTGAAAGCTTTAGAGCTTGTTAAAACTTTAGGTGTTAAAACAACCTTAGGTGTATCAAATGTATCATTTGGTTTACCTTCAAGATCATTATTAAATAAAGCATTTTTATCTATGGCGATATTTGCTGGATTGAATTTACCAATTATGAACCCATTAGATAATGAAATGATGGCAATGGTAAGAAGTGGTAATGTATTATTAAATAATGATTTAAATGCTGAAAAATATATTGATAAATATAAAGATGTACAAGTTATTTCACCTACTGTAGAGAAAAAAGAATTAACTTTATATGATGCAACAGTTAAAGGCTTAAAAAATGAAATGGAATCATTAACATTAAAGGAGCTTGAAACAAAAGCACCTTTAGATATTATTAATGATATTTTAATTAAAGCCTTAAAGGATGTAGGTGATATGTATGAAAAAGGTAAAATGTATTTACCTCAATTAATATCATCTGCAGAAGCATCAAAGATTGCTTTTGCAACAATATCTAAAAAATTCCCTAAAAAGGATGGAGAATCAAAAGGAGATATTGTTATATGTACAGTAAAAGGTGATGTACATGATATTGGTAAAAATATTTGTAAGGTTGTATTAGAATCTTATGGATATAATGTAATTGATTTAGGTAAAAATACACCAATTGAGGATGTAGTTGAAGCCTATAATAAATATCATCCATTAGTCATTGGCTTATCAGCATTAATGACTACAACAGTAATTTCAATGGAAGATACAATTAAAGCATTAAGAGAGGTTAATTGCACATCTAAAATATTTGTAGGTGGTGCAGTATTAACAGAAGAAATTGCAAAAAATATAGGTGCAGATTATTATTCAAAGGATGCACTTGAACTTGTTAATATGATAGAAAATTTAAAAAGATAGAGGTTATTTAAAATGAAAAAAAATTATATTTCTTTAGCAGCCTTAACAGGCGTAGCATTTTTAGGATTGGTGTCTTGTAAGGATGATAAAAAAGATGATGAAAAGACAACAACAAGTGTCGTAACATCAGCTGATGAATCAACAGTAAGCACATCACATTTTCCTACAGATACAACAACATCAAAAGAGGGTGGTACTGCATCATTAAAGGTTATTGATTTTGATGGCGAAGTTGTATTTGAAGATACAGTTAATGCCGGTGACACATTATATAATGTTTTAATTAATACACCAGGAATTGAATTAGTATCAGCTGAATCACAATATGGTCATATGCTTCAATCAATTAATGGCACAATTATGGATGATCCAAATTTATCATTAATGATTTATGAAAATGGTCAATTTGGTGATGGTGTTGATATATTATCAGTTGATAATGGTGATATCATTGAAATTAGAAATGAATTTTGGAATACAAAATCATCAGGATGGGGTAAATATGATGATGTAGATGTATTAGTTGATAAAACTATTTATAAATATATCAAGACAGCATATAAAGATGTTGAGGCAAATTATACAGATGTATTAGGTTCATCATTTTGGGAATATTTACTTGCAAATCTTGCAATTGAAAATGGTTATGATGTAAATATATTTAATTTAAGAAATTCAAATCAAACATTAATTAATCAAATTAATAATTATGATTATTCAAAAATTGGTTATAAAGAAGATAACACACTTGAAGATTATCAATTCTTTAAATTTTATTATACAGGATTACAAACAGGCGCATTTGATGAAGAAGAAGATTTAAATAGATTTAAATCAACTCTTAAAACATATGCAGATGCAAATGTTACAAATGAATATGAATATAATCAATATACATCATCATTTATTTTATCTTTATTAAATAAGCTAGAAATTAATAAAGATACATTAAAAGCAATTGCTAGTGGTACTGATAAATTAGATGTTGAAAGAGGACAATGGGGCAATTACACAGATCAGCTTGCATGGCAAGTTTTAGCATTTGATGCAATTCAAGGTGACGAATGTAAATTTGATGATACAGTTTTAAATTCTTTAAATGTTCGTGCAGATGAATTTAATTGCACAAGCTTAACTGCATCAGTTGCCGCATTTGCTGCACTTGGTGTTAATCCTAGAGATACTAAATATGAAATTAATGGTGAAGATATCATTGAAAATATATTAGATAATTTCTATGATGAAGAATCAGGATTATTAAAAATAGAAAAGACTGATACAACAATTCCTGGTTTCTCAACAAATCAGATTTATGCATATCTATTTGCATATAAGATTTCAAGAGATAAACAAGATAATTCAGGAGAATTTGCTAAATTTAATTTATTCGCATAATGATTAAGGAGAATACAAATGTCAAATAAAGCAAAATGGATAATTAAAATATTAATATCTATTTCTTTAATTTGCATTTGTATTTCTTTATTTATTGTTTTTAATAATTTAAAGGGTAAAGATGAAAAAGGAATAGATGTAACAATTATCTTAAAGGATAAAAATAATAATGTATGTGTTGATGATACATATCATAATAATGATTTATCTTTAGTTGAATTATTAAGAGCTAATTATGAAGTTAGAATGGAAAAAAGTACATATGGCTATATATTATATGATTTTGAAGAAATCAAAACAGATTTTAAAAATTCATATTTAGCCATATATGTTAATGATCAATATTCAAATTATGGAATATCAGGTATAGTCTTAAAAGATGATATGATAATCCTTTTTAAGGAGACTATAATATGAATTTAAAATCTAAAAATAATTTAAAAAAATTAATAATGGTCTCTTTATTTACAGCCATATTATTTGTACAAGAAGAATTATTAACATTTATACCTGATGTACAATTTACATTCATGCTTGTAATGCTTTATGGTGCAACAATGGGACCATTATATGGTTCAATAATTGTTGTATTACATGTTATATTTGATAATTTATTTATGTCAACATTCGGTAATTTCTGGATAATGGCTCCACAGCTTGTTGGATTATTAATTACAATGCTTCTTGGCTATTTATTAAGAAAAAGAAGTGAATTTGTAATTGCAATAGGATCAGTATTTGCAGGATTAATATATGTTGGATTATATATGCTTGTAAATATATATGTTTTAGATATGAATCCACTTGCATATATTATTGCAGATATTCCAATTGATTTTTTATTGATTACATCAAATATAATTACAGTTATGTTTTTATATAAACCATTAAAGAAATTGATAAATGAAAATTTAAATAATGAGAAGAAAATAGAAGATTTATTTCAAGAAATAGACAAAGAAGAACAAAGTGTTTGAAATTCTTAAAAAATAACATATTTTCACATAAATTTTATATTGTATTTA
>JAILBI010000059.1 GCA_024681175.1 Acholeplasmatales bacterium | reverse complement strand
TCTAATAAAGGATATAAATTAAAATTAGAAAAAGCTTTTTGTGCTAATAATATTTTACATCCTGTATCTTGTTGTACACGCTTTAAAATTTTACCATTAAAATTAAGACCATATTCATCTATTATATAGCATGGAGTTTTTAAATTTTTAAATAATTCTTCTGGATTTAAATTTAAAAATCTTTTAAATGGAGGTCTTTTATCAATCATTATCTTCCACCATTACAGGATTATAGCTTTCAGTTTTAGGTAAACCATATTTATCTAATGCTTCAATAAATGGATCTGGATCATATTCTTCAACTGTTTTTGCACCAGGTGTAGTCCAAAGACCCTTTAAAATCATCATTGCACCACACATTGCAGGAACACCTGTTGTATATGATACAGCTTGAGAGCCAACCTCTTTATAAGATTCTTCATGGTCACACATATTATAAATATAATATGTTTTTTCTTTACCATCCTTAACACCTTTAAAGATACAGCCAATATTTGTCTTACCTTTAGTTCTTGGTCCTAATGATGCAGGATCAGGAAGTAAAGCTTTTAAAAATTGAATTGGAACAATTTCTTTTCCTTCATACATAATTGGCTTTGTAGATAATAATCCTACATTTTCAAAGCATTTCATATGAGTTAAATAGCTTTGACCAAATGTCATATAAAATCTAATTCTTTTAATTTCAGGATAATTTTTTGCAATAGATTCAATTTCCTCATGGTGTAAAAGATACATATCCTTTTCACCTACACCATCAAATACATATTTTTGATGAATGCTCATGGCAGGAATAGAATGCCATTTACCATTTTCATAATATGCACCAGCTGACGATACTTCTCTTAAATTAATTTCAGGATTGAAATTTGTTGCGAAAGGATAACCATGATCTCCACCATTACAATCAAGGATATCAAGAGTATCAATACGATCAAATTCATGCTTTCTTGCATATGCTACATATGCTTGAGATACACCTGGGTCAAATCCACAGCCTAGTAGGGCAATTAAGCCTTTTTCTTTAAATTTAGAATCATATTCCCATTGATATGAATAATCGAAATAGGCTGTAAAGCCTTTTTCTTTTACTCTTTTTTCATATTTTTCTCTCCAAATAGGCTCATTTATATCTTCAGGCTCATATGCAGCTGTATCAAGATAATGACAGCCATAAATTAAGCATGCATCCATAATAATTAAATTTTGATAAGGCATACCTAAATTCATTACTAAATCTGGTTTAAAATCATTAAATAAGAATAATAGGTCATCTACATATTCAGCATCTATTTTTCTTACTGTAATATTTGTTTTAGTTTTTCCTTCTAATTCTTGTTTTACTTTTTCACATCTTGATAAAGTTCTTGATGCAATACATAAATCAGTGAAAATATCTGAATTTTGACAGCATTTCTTTATTGCAACTTGTGCAACACCACCACAACCAATAATAATTACTCTACTCATATAAATACTCCTTCAAATAAATTAAAAATTAGGTGGGCATGATACCCAAATAATAATAGCTTTATCATTACTATTATTTTTTAAATAATGTGTTTTAGATGATGCAAAATAAAAAGATTCATCCTTTTTACATAAATATTGTTTATCATCTAAAATAACTAAAACCTCTCCTTTTAAAACATAACCAAATTCTTCTCCCTCATGTGGAAAATCATGGAATGTTTCACAACCAGGATCAAGCTCAACCATAATAGGCTCCATTTTGTGAATTTGAGCAGTTTCAACAAGCCAGGTTTGTTTATATCCATCAAATTCTTTTGTGATTTTTGATTCATTACCAAAAATAATTTGACTTGGCTTATCTTCTTTAAAAAATTCAGATAATGGTATACCTAAAACATCTAAAATCATTTCTAAAGTTTCAAATGATACAGATACTTTATTATTTTCAAGCTGTGATATATAGCCTTTAGTTAAATCACAACGATTGGCTAATTCTTCTTGCGTTAAGCATAAAAGAACTCTTTTCTCTTTTATTTTTGTACCAATATCCATAATTACCTCCTTGTTTTCTATTACTAAACAAAAAGTTTATTATTATTTTAACTGAATATGATAATTATTGCAATAATTAAAATAAAAAGGAATATTGTAAAATATTCCTCTAATTAGTTATTTTTATAACCGCAATATCATCTATATATTTAAATCTTGGATATTTTTTAATATTATGATCTTCTTTAGCTTTTAGAACAATTTTATTTACTATTTCATCTATATCATATTT
>JAILBI010000046.1 GCA_024681175.1 Acholeplasmatales bacterium | reverse complement strand
CCCTTTTTTAATAATTTACTCAAATTATTCTCGTTATATATTGTTATATTATTTTCTTTCAATAATTTAGTAGTAATACCTATACCATCTATTTTTTTATTACTAAATGTTCCATCATAAATATATGTATTACCACAAGATGGTGATCCATCCTTTAATAATGCATATTTAATATTATTTAATAAAGCTATATTTAATGCTTTATTTGCACCAATATTAAATTCTTTTGTTACATCCTTACCATTTATAGATATAACCTTATCATTATTAATTTCAGATGGATCTCTTGGGATACTAAGTCCCCCTAAAACCTCAGGACATATTGGTATTAATTCATATTTCAATTTTAATTGTTCTATTTCCTTAATATAATTATTTTTACCATTATATTTAGTATTATTACCAATTAAGCATGAAGATATTAATAATTTTTCCATTTTAAAATATTTCTTTTAAAATTATTGTTTGATTTCTATCAGGTCCAACTGAGAATATTGCAACCTTAGTATTAGATAATTCTTCAATTTTTCTAATATAATTTTGTGCTTCCTTAGGAAGCTCATCAAATGATGTTACATTTGTAATATCTTCCTTCCAGCCTTTAAGTGTAACATATAATGGCTTACATCTTTCAAGCTCAGATAATGTTGCAGGAATATTATTAATTTCTTTGCCATCAAGCTCATATGCATAACAAATCTTAATTTCATCAAGACCTGTTAATACATCAAATAGCATTAATGATAAATAATTAATACCTGATACTCTTCTTGCATAATTTAAGGCAACACAGTCTAACCAACCAACTCTTCTTGGACGTTTAGTAACTGTACCATATTCATGACCACGCTCACGAATATAATTAGCTAAATCACCTTCAATTTCAGTTGGGAAAGGACCAGAGCCTACTCTTGTGTTATATGCTTTACAAATACCTAATACATCATTAATTAAATTAGGTGCAATACCACAATCAAGAGGGATTGCAGCTGCAGTAGGTGATGATGATGTAACAAATGGATATGTACCATTATCAATACAAAGCATTACACCCTGTGCACCTTCAAATAATACCTTTTTACCAGCATTTATTGCATCTTCAATAAATACTGATGTATCACATACATATTGCTTAATTTCCTTTGCATAAACAATATATTCATTATAAATAGTATCAACATCAAGTGGGTCAATACCAAGCATTTTTAATTCCATGTTTTTAAGATTTAAAGTTTCTTTTAATCTTTCTTTAAAAATCTTTTCATCAATAAAATCAGCAATTCTAATACCAATTCTATTTACCTTATCAGCATAACAAGGTCCAATACCTCTTTTTGTAGTGCCAATTTTAGAATCACCCTTTAATGATTCATACGCACCATCAATTAAAACATGATATGGAAGTACAACATGTGCACGATTTGATATATGTAGACGGAAATTTTTTATGCCTCTATCCATTAATGAATGAAGCTCTTCAAGCATTTGTTTTGGATCTATAACCATACCATTAGCCATAACATTATCAATGTTAGGAGAAAATATTCCAGATGGAATAGATCTTAATGCAAATTTTTGACCATTAAAATTAATAGTATGACCTGCATTATTTCCTCCTTGGCTTCTTACAACAACATCTGCCTTTTGTGCAAGGAAATCTGTAATCTTTCCTTTTCCTTCATCTCCCCATTGGGATCCTACAATTGCTAAAGTGCTCATGATATTACCTTCTTTCTTAAAACACAAATATTATAAAACTTTTTTTATTTATAATAAATTATTTTTTTATATTTGTTTTAAATTCATTAAAGCTTGTATTTAAAATTTGAATTAAGGATGGCGAAATGGATAAATTTTTAACACCTATTTCAAAAAATTTAATTGCACATTCCTTTATAGATGCAAGCTCTCCACAAATAGATAAGCTAATATTATTTTTATTACAAAAATCTACAACTATTTTTATTTTATCTAATAAGTCTTTAAATTGCTCATCATTTAAAAACATATTATCTTCTCTTTTTATATTATATAGCTCTCTTGTTAAATCATTAGTTCCTATAGATATAAAATCTACATCCTTAAAATCTTTAATATTATTTAATGCCTCCTTAGTTTCAAGCATCATACCTATTTTAGGCATTAAATAATTATTTTCTTTTCTTATTCTTAAAACCCAATTCTTTAAATAATTAAAATCTTCTACATTTTCAATCATCGGAAACATAAGCCATAAATTATCATTAGTATTAGCCTTCATCATGGCTCCAACCTGATTTTCAAATATTTCTTTATTATTTTTATAATTAACAATACCCTTTTTAGAAGCCTTTAGATATGATATTTGCTTATCATCACCAATATCAAATGTTCTCATAATCATTTTCTTATTACCGATGATATCCATTGCATCCTTATATATAAAATATTGTTCATTAAATGAATATGGTCTATCCTGATTCATGAATATAAGCTCTGATCTATATAAGCCTACACCATCAAATTCATAATCATTAACTCTTTTTAATTCTCTATTAGAGCCAACATTAGCTAAGAATTGATATCCATCATGTGGGATAGCCTTTTTCATAAATGATTGATAATTTAATATTGCATCACTATAAGCCTCTTTGATTGCTGGAGTAGGATCTAATATTACCTTTTTTAATCTAGTATCAATGATAATAGTATCATTTTCACTACATTCAATATCACATACAACATAAGGAATATCAAAGCTTCTTGCCATAATAGATGAATGAGTAGTATAACCACCCTTTCTTGCGACAATACCTATTAAATTATTATGTGTTTTTAATAATTGTGATGGTCTTAATTCATCTACTACTAAAATGTAGGGATGCTCTTCATTAGAAAATGATTTTTCTTTCATATTAGAAATAACAATTTCTGAAACATCATCTAAATCTAATACTCTTTCTTTTAAATAAGAACTTGATGATATTTTTAAATTCTTTTTAAAATCATCCATTGCTTTTTTAAAAGCTTTTCTTGCAGAATTACCACTTTCAATATAATCACAAGCTTTTTTAAATAGATAAGGATCTTTTATCATTAAGCTTTGAGCTGTTAAATAATCTACTAAATCAGGCTCTTTATTAATTAGATCTTTTATTTCTAAATAAGATTTATCTATTGCGATACGAAGTAGGGCAATTTCTTCTATGTCACTTTTAGTAGAATCTATGTCTATTTCATTGTAATAGACCTTGCAATTACCCATCGCAAGACCATTAGATAATACCTTTTGTACAAATATTTCCATATAAATTAATGATTAATAATCATCTTCTCCTCAACATTAATTCCTAAATCTTTTGCAAATTTAATGGCTCTTTCAATATGTGCACCAAATAATCTTTCAGGAGCGTGTGCATCAATACCAATTAAAAATTTTGCATCCTTATAATTTTTTGCAATTTCAAAAAATGATATATATGGGTATGGCCATTTATATGGATCATCTAAATGATTTAAATCAATTTTATTACAATTAATTTCTAAATATATATTATTTTTAATTGCGCATTCAATTATATCCTTTGTAACCTTTATAGCTGCATCATCAAATTTTCTTTCACCATTAATATTTTTATAATGATACATAAAAATATCAGGATGAACTATTGTATTAAATAAGCCTGTTTCCATTGCTTGAATACAATTATCTCTATAAGAATAAATAGTTTTATAATCAACCTGATCATATGAAGATAATATTTTACCTTCATGCATAAAGAAATGAGGTCCAAAATTTAAATAATCTACCTTTTTTCTTAAATCCTCATAAAATTTATGCTCAGAAGGTAAATATTCACATTCAAAGCCAGATAAAACATTCATTTTATTTTTATATTTATCCTTAGCTATTTTAATTTCATTTAAATAATCATCTATTTCAGATATATCCATAGTTTCTTGACAATAATTATGAATATATTCTTCACTATTCATAAATGATTTTAAAATAGGATTATGATCAGTCATTCCTATTTCAATATAACCAAGCTCATATGCTTTATCAATATATTCAATTACACTACCTGTTGCATGCTTACATCTTACACAATGTGTGTGATAATTTGTTTTTAACATAAATTCCTCACTTAATTCTCAATATCATACATTTTAAATATAATTGTTCTTCCGATTGTAATAATGCTGGATGATCTGGTGCTTGAATTTTAAAATCAATAAATTGAACTATTCTTCCTGCATCATGTGCTGCATCATTTATCATTTCCATAAATAAATTTGGGGTCATATGCTGTGAGCATGAAAATGTTAATAAATATCCCCCTGATTTTATTATTTTCATTGCTTGCATATTGATTTCCTTATATCCCTTATATGCCTTTTTTAAAGAATCCTTATTCTTTGAAAAGGCAGGTGGATCTAAAATAATTAAATCATATTTGTTTTTAATATCTTCCTTATGTAAATAATCAAATACATCAGTACAAATAACATTTAATTGATTATAATTATTTAATTTTGCATTATTTAGTATTTCATCACATGCTCTTTTTGAAATATCACATGCATCTACACTTTTTGCACCATATTTACATGCATGTAGGGCAAAGCCACCAACATTTGAAAATGCATCTAATACAGTCATATCTTTTGCATATAATCTTAAAATATCTCTATTTAATTTTTGATCTAAAAAATAACCTGTCTTTTGACCATTTTCAATATCTACAATGAATTTAATACCATCTTCTTCAACTAATACTCTAGGATCAAAATTACCATATAAATATCCTTTAGTTTGTTCTAATCCTTCTTTTTCTCTTACAGGCATATCTGATCTTTCATATATACCTTTACAATTGGTTAATTCAACTAAGATATCAACAATATCCTTTTTTATTTTATCCATACCTAAAGACATAAATTGAACTGATAAATAATCTCCATATTTATCAACTACAAGTCCAGGTAAAAAATCAGCTTCAGAAAATATTAATCTTGTAGTAGACCATCCTAAATGTAATCTATGAGAGATTGCATATTTAATTCTTTCTTTAAAGAATTCTTTATCTATTTTATCATTTTCATTTAATGATAAAATTCTAACCATTATTTTTGATGATGTATTTAAAAAGCCATAAGCTACAAATTTATGATCTATATTTAATACCTTACATACATCACCATTAATAATATTTCCTTCAAATGTTTTAATTTCATTATTATAAACCCAAGGAAATCCATTTAATATATTTAATTCTTCATTTTTATTTAATATAACATTTAACATAATAACACCATATAGATTTTATCATATTTTTATAATAAAACTCACTCTATTTTTCTATTAAATCCTCAATATTACAATTTAAAACCTTTGATAACATATATAAAGATGTTACATTAGCTTTATTAATGTCTTTATTTTTTTGTTCATACATTTGAATAGATCTTAATGAAACACCTGATCTTTTTGCTAACTCAGTTTGAGTTAAATTAGCTTCCATTCTAATTCTTTTTAAATTAGTATCAGGATATTTTTTCTTAAAAATATCATTTAAAATCTCCACTAATTTTGATATATCAGCTTCATGTAATGTAAAATACATCTTTTCTAAATCATAATAAGATATTGCATTAAATATTAGTCTAAATTTCTTATTACTATACCATTGATAATAAGTTATTGCGTATCCAATCCAATATTCTTTTGATTTTTCATAATTGATTATTTCTTTATATTCAATTTCTTTACCTGTACTTTGTTCAATAATTTCTTTTGCAATTTCAATCCCGCTTTTTCCTTTTAAATAAAGTGGTTCACCATTTTCAATCCTTTTGGATATATTTGAAATAAGAAACATATTTACAAAATCGGCTCCACTAATTTTGCAAACATTTATTGCATAATCAAAAGCTATTCCAATATTTCTTTTTGCACTATTTAGATAACATTCTTGGTATGCGTGAATCATCATTTTTAATATCTCCATTAATAATATCTCTAATATAAAGGCCTTCAATATCTTCTTTTTCAATCATTTTTTGATATGAAATATTTGCAATATTATTCCTTTCTACTCTTTTTTCATAATAAACGTCTTTTAATGCAATTTCATAACCAACATATTCAAGACATTTAAATGCATATTCCGATTTTATTACTATTTGTTCCCCTAATTTGCCTAATCTCATCGCATTAGCTAATTGAGAAACAGATATACTATTATTTAAAAACGCCTCAGCATAATCAAAATATGAATCATCTGCTCGATATCCTATAATCACATCATAAGCATTTACATTAATACTAAAATTTTCAATTAAATATCTTCTCGCTCTTTTCGCAATTGGAGTATCAATGGAAAACAATCTATGCTCAACAAGTATTGCAATCCAATTAAGAATAGAATATTCATTCGTATTTAAATTTAATACTTTTAAATAATCCATATTTAATTTATATTCATTTGAATAACCATTTTCTAATGAATTTACAGCCCATTCTTTAGCTAAATCATTACTTTCTGTGCAATAAAAACCTAGACCAAAATCATTATTTTTCTTTCCTAAACCAAATGATGGATTTTCAATTATTTTATTTGATCCATGATAAATAGTTAAATATTTTCCCATATACTTCCTCCATCATAATTGTATCACTATGGTGATATAGTGTCAACAAATGTATCACTATGGTGATATAAAAAAATTGGAGTCTCCTCCAATTTCTTATCTTATATATTCAATATATGCAGTAATAAATGGTCCTACACCTTTCGCATCATTAGATCCAACCTTTTCAGCTAGATAGTATTCTGGTGTTCCATCTCTATAAGGCTTATTTTCTGGTCCTAGACCTGCAGTAATACAAATATCATTTAAGGAATTATTTTCTTTATTAAATGAATGATTACAAATTCCTTCAAATGATTTTTTACCTAAAGATAAATATTTATTATCAATATAATTTAATCTTGCAGCCTTCATCATCGTATATGCAATCATTGATGAGCCTGATGATTCTAAATAATTAGATATTGTTGTATCAGATGTATAGGATTTATTTAAAAATCTTAAATATTTATCATATGATACTAAATATGATTGATTTCCTTTATCAATTAATTGATAAAACATATTTGTATCCTCATCTACATATTTATAAACAGAATCTACTGCTTCACTTAGCATTTTAATTAAAAATGATTGTTGATCCTTAGGGAAATTTTCTATAGAATCTACTAAAGACATTAATAACCAGCCATAGCCTCTTGACCAAACAGATTTTGATAATCCTGTTTCAGGATCAGCCCAAAAGATGGTTTTTGTTGTATCCATACATTGGTAATAAAGACCTGTCTTTTTATCTCTCATTTGATTATATATATATGTATATTGATTTATAATATCTCTAAATATTGTATTGTCATTTTTAGATTTTGCATATCTTGATAAAAATGGTACATACATATAAAATCCATCTAAAAATATTTGATTTTGATATGTATCTTTATGCCAATAATTGATGCCATTTGCACAAATAGGCATATCTAATAAATAATTATAAGATAATTCTATTGCGTTTTCATATTTATTATCTTTTGTATAATCATATAAATCAAATAATATTCTAGATTCACAATATGAATCTAGTTCATATGGTCTAAATGAACCATCAGTTGATGTTTCACCAGTATCTTTATTGACACATAAGAAATTACCATTATCATCTAAATAATAATTTACATAATTTTTAACAAAATCTTTATATTTATCATCTTTTTTTACATTGGAATATTCAATTATTGAATTTAAAAATACACCATCAATAT
>JAILBI010000003.1 GCA_024681175.1 Acholeplasmatales bacterium | reverse complement strand
ATATTTTTCAGGTCCATATACCTGGAATATTGCAAGACCTGCAGATACTACAATAAATACTAATACGAATATTCTTAAGAATGTTATCTTTTTCTTTTCTGGTAATTTTTTATTAACATCAAGAAGGTCAAATGTAACTGTCGCAGCTGATGTATGAACAAGACCTGATAATGTTGACATTGAAGCAGCTAAAACTAATACTAATACGATTGCGATAATAACTGTTGGTAGCTGTGCAATCATTTCAGGAATAACTGTTTTAGGGCTTGATGCATTAAAGATTTGGGCAAAGCCACCAATGAAATAGCAGCCACCTGCAACAACAAGGGCAAATATTGTTGAAATTAAGGCACCCTTACCAATTTGTTTTTCATTTTTAATTGAATAAAATTTACCTACCATTTGTGGTAATCCCCAGCATCCAAGTGATGTTAATAATACTACAAATAATAAATGTACTGGATCTGGACCAAATAATGAAGCAAATTGCCATCCTTTAGTTGTAGCAAGTTTTTCAAATGATTCCATGAAGCCACCATTTAAATTTAAGGCAAATATTACAACTAAAATAATACCAATAAGCATTATTATACCTTGGATAAATGAATTAATTGCAGTAGACATTAAGCCACCAATTATTACATAAACACCTGTAATAATTGAAATAATTAATACCCATACCCAATAAGGTACTGATGATGAGAATGCTGTTTGGAATAAAAATGATAAACCATTATAAAGTGCTGCAGTATATGGTACTAAAAATACGAATATGATTATTGCTGCAGCAATTTTTAATGCTTTAGAATTAAATCTTTTTTGGAAGAAATCAGGCATTGTAGATGAGCCTAAATGCTGAGTCATAATTCTTGTTTTTTTACCAAGAACCTTCCATGCAAGTAATGAGCCTATTAAGGCATTACCTATACCAATCCAAAATGCAGATACACCAAATTTCCAGCCAAATGATCCTGCATAGCCTATAAATATTACGGCTGAGAAATAGCTTGTTGCATAAGCGAAGGCTGAAAGCCATGGGCCTATGCTTCTTCCACCAAGCACGAAATCAGATGAATTTCTTGCTTTCTTTCTACAGTAAAAGCCTATATATAGTGTTGCTGCAAAAAATAAGATAATAAATAAAATTTTAACCCACATATAATTCTCCCTATTCTGTTGTTTGAAGCTCTACTAAAGATTTACCACAATAAATCTTTCTTAATTTAGGCTTTTCAATCTTACCTGTTGCATTTCTTGGAACAGGTGCGAAAATGATTTTTCTTGGACGCTTATATCTTGGAAGATCAAAACAAAATTCATTTACTTCATCTTCTGTTAAGCTCATTCCTTCTTTAACCTCAATGATAGCTGCAGTAATTTCTCCTAGACGCTTATCAGGTAAGCCTATTACTGCAACATCCTTGATTCTATCATGCTTTCTTAAGAAATCTTCGATTTGTACTGGATAAATATTTTCACCACCAGTGATAATTACATCTTTCTTTCTATCAACTAAATAGATAAAGCCATCTTTATCTTTTTTAGCCATATCACCAGTATATAACCAGCCATTTTTTAATATTTCTTGTGTAGCTTCTTTATTTTTATAATATTCAACCATAACGCCAGGGCCTTTAACGATTAATTCTCCTACTTCCTCAGTGCCACATTCTTTTCCATTTTCATCTACTACTTTTGCTTCCCATAAATAGCCTGGAACACCAATGGCTCCAACCTTATGTGTATTTTCAATACCTAAATGTACACAGCCAGGTCCAATAGATTCTGATAAGCCATAATTAGTATCATATTTATGATGAGGGAAGACTTTTAACCATCTTTCAACTAAGCTTGGAGGTACAGGCTGTGCACCTATATGCATTAGTCTCCATTGTGATAATTTATAATCATCTAATTTTAAATCTCCTCTATCAATTGAATCTAGGATATCCTGTGCCCAAGGTACAAGTAGCCAAACAATTGTACAGCCTTCATCAGATATTGTATTAAAAATCCATTCAGGCTTAATACCTCTTAATAAAACACCCTTTGATCCTGATATTAAAGAACCAAACCAATGCATCTTGGCACCTGTATGATATAGTGGTGGGATACATAAAAATACATCATCGTGTTGTTGAAGGTGATGTGCTTGTTCAGTCTTACAAGAGCCTACTAATGCCTTATGTAGGTGTAATATTGCCTTAGGGAATCCTGTTGTTCCTGATGAGAAATAGATTGCTGCTTCATCATTTTCATCAAGCTTTATATTAGGCTTCTTTGTAGAATAAAGGTCAATAATATCATTATATGTATCTGCAAATGGTATTTCTCCTTCTCCTACAAATATTAATGTTTTAACCTTTGGTGTATGATCTGCTAAAGGCTCTACACGTCCGATAAATTCATCACCAAATATTAAGCATGCACAATCTGCAAGCTCTAAACAATATTTAATTTCATCTGATGTATATCTATAATTCATTGGTACAGCTAAAGCACCAACCTTTAATACACCAAAATAAATTGGAAGCCATTCAAGGCAATTCATCAATAATATTGCAACCTTATCACCTTTTTTAATACCTTTTGATAAAAGGAGGTTTGCAAATTTATTTGCTGTATCATCAAATTCCTGCCAAGTAATACTTCTTCTATATTCTTTTGCAAGTCCTGGCTCTACTAAACTAAATTCACGCCAAGTACGATAATGATCTGGCTTCTTTTGAGGATTAATTTCAACTAAACATTCCTCATTACCATATTTTTTCGCATTATCTTCTAAAAAATCAATAATAGTCATTTCTTTCTCCTAAAAAAATAAAAATCGCCCTAATAAAGGACGATTTTTAACCGTGGTACCACCTTAATTCATTTTAGTAAAAACTAAAACCTCATTTGCAATATAACGGTTGCCACCGTCTTATTTTTTTATCAATAAGAAGCTCACGAATGTATTCAAAATAATTATTATGATATTTCACACCAAACAATATCTCTCTGAAATAATAATTTATTTTTACTATTTTCGTTCAACGCTTATTAAATTTATTTTAATTATTATCTATATT
>JAILBI010000287.1 GCA_024681175.1 Acholeplasmatales bacterium | reverse complement strand
AGTTCCTGTAATAATAATAGTTTTAAATTTAGGATATAAATCTTTATTAATTATAAATTCTTTTAAATTATTTAAATTTTTATTTTTATTCTCTTGCACAAATAAATAATTTAATGCATCAGAAATTGTATTAAACATATTATTCAAATTCTTTCAAAGATTTAATAATCTTATCATATTCTTCTTCATATGATTTTAATTTAGCTTTTTCTTGTTCAACCTTAGCTTGAGGAGCTTTTTCAATGAATGATTTATTTGATAACATTCCTTTAGATCTTGCTAATTCTTTTTCTAATCTTTCTTTAGCTTCCTTAAGCTTTAAGATAGCTTCTTCTTTATTAATTAATTCACCTTGAGGAATATAAATAGTTTGTGATGATAATACTATTACAACATAATCTTTTATATTTTCAGGTTCTTTATCAATAAATATTAATTCTTTTGGATTTGTAAATTTATTTAAATAAGAATTAGTTGATCTTAAGCCATTTAATACATTTTCATTCTTAGGAAGAATTAAAATATCAATTGGCTTAGCATTTTTAATTTCATAATTCTTTCTTATTACACGAACCTCTTTAATTGCATCAATCATATATGAGATTTGTTCTTGCTCAAGCTTGAAATCATAATCATTATTAATTGTTGGCCAAGATGAAATCATAATTGATTTATCCTCATGTGGGATTGATTGATAAATCTCTTCTGTAATAAATGGAATAAAAGGATGAAGCATTTTAATGATTGCTTTAAGAGTATAAATTAAAGTATCAATTGTTGAATTTACAAGCATTGAATTTCCACTTTGAAGATCAACCTTTGATATTTCAACATACCAAGATGCAAAATCATTCCAAACGAAATTATATAATGTTCTTGCAGCTTCACCAAATTCATATTTGTCCATGTTGTAATCAACATTTTTAATTACATCATTTAATGTTTTTAAAATCCATTTAGATGGTAATGTTAAAAATTCCTTTTCAGGATTTTTATATTCATAACCAGCTGGAATATTCATAATAATATATCTTGAAATATTCCAAATCTTATTTAAATAATTCCAGCTTGATTCTACCTTTGTTTCATCATATCTTAAATCAAGACCTGGTGCTGAATTTGTAGTTAAGAAATATCTTAATGAATCACAGCCATATTTATCAATTACATCAAATGGATCTACACCATTACCTAATGATTTAGACATTTTTCTTCCTTGGCTATCACGAATTAGACCATGGATTAAAATATCCTTAAATGGTGCATGATGAGTAAATTCCACACCTTGGAATAGCATTCTTGCAACCCAGAAGAAAATAATATCATAGCCTGTAACTAATACATCTGTTGGATAATATCTTTCAAGTAAGGCTGTTTTATCTGGCCAGCCAAGTGTTGAAAATGGCCATAAGGCTGATGAGAACCATGTATCAAGTACATCTTCATCCTGCTTCCAACCATCACCAGGGCACTGTTCTTGAACCTTAACCTGGTCATCCTTATACCATGCTGGAATTCTATGACCCCACCATAATTGTCTTGAAATACACCAATCCTGAATATCAGTTAACCAATGTTCTAATGTTTGTTTAAATCTTTCTGGAACAAATTTATATTCATCATTTTCTAAAACCTGTTTTGCTAAAATATCCATTTTAACAAACCATTGTTTAGATAATCTTGGTTCAACAACTACACCAGTTCTTTCAGAATGGCCTACATTATGAATCATTTTTTCTTCTTTAATAAATAATCCTTTTTCTTTTAAATCCTTTATTAAAGCTTCTCTACATTCAAAACGACCAAGACCAATATATTTTCCTGCCATTTCATTCATTGTACCATCATCATTCATACAAAGTGGCATTTTTAATTTATGTCTTAATCCTACTTCAAAGTCATTAGGATCATGTGCTGGTGTTACTTTAACACAGCCTGTTCCAAATTCCTTATCAACATATTCATCTGCAATAACAGGAATCTTAATATCAGTTCCTGGAATATATACTTCTTTACCTACAATATTTTTATATCTTTCATCTGTAGGATTTACCATTATTGCTTGGTCAGCAAACATTGTTTCAGGTCTTGTTGTGGCAATTGTAACTGCGCCAGTGCCATCAACAAATGGATAATTGAAATAATAAAATGCACCTTCATCAGATTGGTGAATAACCTCAATATTAGATAAAGCTGTTTTAGCCTCTACATCCCAGTTTATGATTCTTTCACCTTGATAAATTAAACCTTTATTGTATAAAGTGATAAATACATGATTTACAGCTTTAGATAATCCTTCATCAAGAGTAAATCTTTCTTTAGAATAATCTAATGATAAGCCTAATGCCTTCCATTGTGAATGAATAATATCTGCATATTCTTTCTTCCAAGCCCAAGCATATTCTAAGAATTTTTCTCTACCGATATCATATCTTGATATACCCATATCCTTTAATCTTTTATCTACCTTAGCTTGTGTTGCAATACCTGCATGATCCATTCCAGGAACCCATAATGCATCATATCCTTGCATTCTTTTTCTTCTTATAATCATATCTTGAAGTGTTGTATCCCAAGAATGACCTAAATGTAATTTACCAGTTACATTTGGAGGTGGAATAACTACACAATAAGGCTTTTTAGATATATCACCAGCTGTGAAAAAGCCTCCTTCAAGCCAGAAATCATATTTATCTTTTTCTACTTCCTTAAAATCATATTTTGTACTTAATTCTTTATTCATAATCTCGTCCTTCCCTTATAATCCTCAATGGTTAATGAATACCAATCTGCATCCACTACTCTTCCATCATAAAGCTTTTTATATTTACATAATCTTCCATCATAATTAAAGCCGCATTTTTCAATGACTCTTTTTGACTGATAATTATCTGAATGATGACCTACCTCAATGACCTCACAATCAGTTTTATTAAATATATAATCAATTGCCATTTTGACGACTCGTGTCATATAGCCATGATTCCAATATTTATCTGATAATGAAAATCCTAATTGCTTTACAAATTTATATTTACGAATCCCGTAATTATAAATAGATAATGTACCAATCATTTTTTTCTCTTCCTTTAAAACAATTGCGTAAACATTATCCTGCATAATCATTCCAGATAAGACTCGTCTTGCAGTATCATAATCAGGTACTGGCTTCCAACCAGCCATGGGACCTACTTTTTCTGATTTAGCATAATCATAATAATCATCTAAATCAGTTATTTTAAGATTTCTTATTAATATTACATCATCTTGTAATTTCATAAAAAAAGCCCTCAGAAAAGATTTTTCTTTTCCAAGGGCGAATTAACCGTGGTACCACCTTGATTCTGTATATACAGCACTCATTAACCTTTAACGCAGGCATACGGTTCTATCTACTAATTTCAATAAAACACTCCAAGGCTACCTTCTTTATCACACTTACTGGTATTTACACCAACCATACCATCTCTTTGCTAAGTAAGATAAATACTCCTCCTTATCAACGCTTTATGGTATTTTAAATTAAATAAAACTAAAAGTCAATAAATAATATAATTATTTAATTAT
>JAILBI010000282.1 GCA_024681175.1 Acholeplasmatales bacterium | reverse complement strand
TATTTCATTAATTAATTTATCTTCATTCTTTTTAAATATTTTTATTTTTAAAGAATCACAAACAGCCCAATTATCAATATATGGTAAAAATTGATTTAATTTTATTAATGCTTCATCATAATCTTTAATTTCAGATATTATTAATCCATGTAACATATTTTCTTCATGATATTTATGTGGTAAATCATTTAAAAAATCATCAATATTAGGATCTTTAATATATTTTTTAGCTAAATCTTTAATCATTGGTGTCCTTACACCAATAAATTTAGACTTATCTAAATTATTAATTAAAGATGAATTAAATTCATTATATTTATCATCCTTTAATTTTAATAAATCATTTAATATATCCATATTATTTACCTAAACAAAATTTAGTGAATAATGCAGTAACAAGCTCATCTGGTGATGATTCACCTATTATTTCGCCTAAATAATCAAATGCTTGTCTCATATCTATTTCAATTAATGATATATCATTTTTAAGATCAAGGCCATTCATCGCATCACATAATGATTGATAAGATTTATTTAATAAATCTGTTTGTCTTATATTACATAAATATTTATCATTATCTGGGTTAAATGATGATATTTTCATTACTTCTTCTATTTTTGATAATACTAAATTAGCTCCCTCTTTTTTCTTACATGAAATTCTAATTTCATCATCAAAATGGAAACATGCTTCTAAATCATCCTTATTAGAAATGATGATTCTTTTTTTATTTTCAGTTAATTTTAATAATTCCTTATCAATATCCTCTAAAGGTCTTGATGGATCTAATACTAAAAGACAAATATCTGATTCATCAATAGCTTTTTGACTTCTTTTAATACCTATTGCCTCTACAATATCATCACTTTCTCTGATTCCTGCAGTATCAATTAAATTTAAGGTCATATTTTTAAATTTTAATGTACCTTCTACAGTATCTCTTGTAGTACCAGGTATATCTGTAACAATGGCTCTTTCTTCATCTAATAACATATTTAATAAGCTTGATTTACCTACATTAGGCTTACCAACTATTGATGTTTTAATACCATGTATTACAATTGTTGATGTTTTAGAATTATCTAATATTTCTTCCATTTCTTTTTTAATATTAGATAATATTGGATATAAATAATCATGTGTAACATCAGGTGCATCCTCATATTCAGGATAATCAATATTAACCTCAATTTTTGCGATAATATCTAATAAATTATCTCTTAAATTTTGAATTAATTTTGACACCTTACCTCTTAATGATGATAAAGATGCCTTTAATGATAAATCTGATGATGAAGATATAACATCCATTACAGCTTCAGCTTTAGTTAAATCCATCTTACCATTTAAAAAGGCTCTTTTTGAAAATTCACCATTTGTGGCAAGACGAAAACCATTTTTTAATAATACATCCATTACCTTATTAGTAACATATATACCACCATGGCAATTAATTTCTACACCATTTTCACCATCATATGAATTTGGCTTTAGATAAATATTTACTAATACTTCATCTACAATATCATCATTATCCATAATATAGCCATGATGAATTGTATATCCTTTTACTTTAGTAAGATCTTTACCTTTAAATACTTTATTAACATAATTTATCGCATCAGGTCCAGAACATCTAATAATAGATATTGCAGATGTTCCAAATGATGTTGCGATCGCGCAAATTGTATCTAACATAATATCACCGGTGATATTATAATTTAATTTTATATTAAATTCAATTTCTTCTCTTTTTTCTTACAAAATAATATACAATCATTGTACCAATAGATATTATTACTAATGAAGAGATGATAATAATTATTACAACTATATGACTATTATCCTTTTTCTTAGGTTTTGTATCATTTTCATCTTCATTAATAATTTCATTTTCTGAATCATTAATATATAAATCATAATTAGTATCTCCAGATGATATTTTATATAATCTTGAAGTACCTAAATTATTTTCTTTTTCTTCAATATTATCTATATTAATTAT
>JAILBI010000220.1 GCA_024681175.1 Acholeplasmatales bacterium | reverse complement strand
GATTTAGGCATATTGAAATTAAATATTATTCTTACATAATTATCAGATTCAAAATTATTAAATGCTTCATAATTAGTTTGAAATTGTGAATCTAAATTATTTTGATATTCTTCATCTAAGAAATAATTTCTATTTGATAATTCATTAAATAATATTTCATTTGTAATAGATGTATATTCAGCAAATAATTCATCCAATGTTTCATCATCTATACCATAATTATAAATTATTTCTTCTCTTGTTAATTCTTTATCCTTTGAAGGTATTTCATTATATTTAGCGTTAATAACTTGTTGCATAGCTACACCATAAGATTTAGAAATCTTATTAGCTGATATAGCTTGAATTAATAAGTAATTAGGAATGGTTTCATTACCATTTAATAATAAAGTAGCTGTATCTTCTGTAATAAATGGATAAGTTGACATCATTAATGATTTATTCATATCCATTGTAATTTGTTTATATTTAGCATAGGTAGCTTGAACTACTTGATCATCTTTATCAAGTAAACCATTATCTACTGCAGAAATATATGTCTTCATTGCGCCAACTGTTGTTTCATTTACAGTTCCATCGTCATTAAATACATGATTATTAACTAAATCCTGATATGAGCTATCAACTGTATTTTGAACATTTTCAAATGCCAACTCTGCATAATTATTATCTACAACAAATTTTAATACTTCATATGTTGTTAATTTTTCTTCTCCTAATGTGGTATAAACATTATTTACTACATCAATTGACATATTATTTACTTTTGCAAATTCTTCTGCAGTTAATTTTGTTTGATATACAGAGTTAATTTTATTAATTAGTGCTTGAGAGCTTTGTGTAATTTTTATTGCACCTTCATTATTTGCTGCATATTCAATTACATCATAAACATTAGCTTTTAATGTATCATCATCACCTTTAGTGATAATACCTTCTTTTTCCATGAAGCTATATAATAATTGAATACCTCTTAAATTTGCATTATAGCTCTTTTCATCTAAATATTTTTCAGTAAATTCTTCAGCAGTTAAATTATCATATACACCATATGTACTAAAGCCTTGAGCAGAATTTATTACTTTTTTATTTTTATATTCATAATTATTTAAATAATTAATTATTTCTTCTTCTGTATCCTTTAAGCTATTTCTATCATTACCATTCTTTGGAAGTAAGATAACTAAAGTATTTTGAGTTCCAAATTCTTTTGTTATTTTCTTTTCATCTAAATTAATTGTAGAATTTGCATCTGTAGATGCTTCAAGGACAAAGCTATATTCACTTTTATAATTAAATATTGCGCCTACAACAATAATTATTAACGCCAATACAGGAATTAATATTTTTGTTTTTCTTTGGAATGATGCAATTGTATGAACCTTTTTATTTTGTGCCTTTTTCTTCTCATTATGTGCTTCAATCTTAGCTAATAAGATTTTATCTAATGGCTTATGAGATGTTTTAACAATTACCTTATCAAATAATAATAATAAGGAAGGCATAAATAAGAATACAGATAATAAGCTAATTAAAATACCTTTAGCTAATACTAAGCCCACATCAAATCCAATTGAAAAGCTCATAAACATTAATGCTACAAGTCCCGCAATTGTAGTAATAGATGATGATGATACAGGGGAAAATGACCTTGTAAGGGCATTTACCATTGCTTCATTATTATCTAAACCCTTTTCTTTTTCTTGTCTATATGCATGAAGTAATACAATTGCATAATCCATAGATAATGCAAGCTGCATTACTGCGGCAATACTTTTAGTAATAAATGACATTGAATTTCCAATATATGGAATACCATTTAATATAATATTTGTACCCATATTAATTAATATTGCACCACCGGCAACAATTAAGAATAATACAGGCTCAAACCAAGATGCTGATGTGAATGCTAAAATGAAAAATACAATTACTATTACTACTATTAAAATAATAATCATATCCTTTTCTAATGCTTCAGTTAAGAATTGAGACTCAACTGAACCACCATTTAAAGCATAATCATAATCCTTTAATTCTTTTCTAATATTATCTAATATTTTATAGGATGCAGTATCAAAATTACCACTTTCTAGGAATACCTTATATAATGCATCCTTTGTTTCTTTATTATAATAATCTCTATCATCCTCATCCTTTGCAGAAACAATAGATGATACTCCATCTACATCCTCAATGATAGTTTTAATTTTTTCAGATTCCTCAAATGAAATATTTGTAACCTCAATTTGACATTGTCCAATGCTTCCAAATTCATCTTCCATCTTTGTTAAAGCAACAGTTGATGTTGAATTAGAATCAAGGTATTTCATTAAATTATAATTAATATTTACTCTTGTCATTAAAAAACAAGATAAACCTATTAATATTAAGAATATACCAAGGAACCAATATTTTTGTTTAACAATAAATTTACTAATATTTTTCATTCTAAATACTCCTCTCTAATAATGCACTTAATTATACAGGTGTATTATTATCTTGACACATGTATAATTTTAATTTAAAATATTAATAATTCAATAATGCTAAGTAATACTTAGAATTATTATTGTTTAAATAATTAT
>JAILBI010000211.1 GCA_024681175.1 Acholeplasmatales bacterium | reverse complement strand
ATTTTATACAAGATTTTATTATAATTATTGAATTATAAAATAATATATATAATTTTTATAAAATTATAAAAGAATAATCTTTTATTTCTATAACGATTGTGATAAAATTTCTATGTCTTAAGAGGTGTGGGATATGAGTATTGAAGAAATGCTAAAGTTTTTAGGCGTAAGAACTCAAAGTAAAGAATCAATAGATTTGTGTTATAAAATGGACTTAGAAGCTTTTAATATGATGAATGATGATAAGATTAAAGATAACATTATTTACTATGATTCAATTTATAAATTATTATTAAATGAATTAAATTACGATAATATTGATGAAAAAGAAGTAATTGAATTAAAAAAGATTGTTTCTAAAATTCCAGCCGATGAGACAGATAAAGAATATCGTGATTTATATTTCACAGGATTAGAGAGAGTTTTATTAAGATACAATAGATATGATTTAGTAGGTTTTCAAAGAATACCTTTATCAGATCATGATGGAATAGCTAAGGATGCCTATTTATATGAATTAAAAGGTGATTATGCTAAAGCTATGAAATATTATAATACAATAGGTGAATCTGATAGATTTGATGAATGTTTATTAAAGATGAGTAAGTAGGGATGCTAAATAGCATCTTTATTTTTTTAATTTAATGTTATAATAATATAAATTGGAGGTTTTTATTATGAGTGATATGTTTAGTTTAAAAGGTAAAATTGCGATTGTCACAGGTGGTAATCAAGGCTTAGGTCAAGGTATCTGCGAAGCCTATGCAAAAATGGGATGTAATATTGTTTCAGTTGCGAGAAGAGAATCAACTGAAACAAAAGAAATCTGTGAAAAATATAATGTTAAATTTTTAGAAATTAAAGCTGATTTATCTAATAGAGAATCTATTAATATGATTATTGATGAATGTAATAAAAATATTGGTATTCCAGATATTTTAGTTAATAATGCTGGAATGATTATTAGAGAACCAATCACTGATATAACAACATCATGGGATAAGGTATTAGATTTAAATTTAGATGCTGTATTCTTTTTATCACAAGCATTTTCTAATAATTTAATTAAGAATAATAAAAAAGGTAAAATTATTAATATTTGTTCAATGTTATCTTATCAAGGTGGAATTAATGTTGCTTCATATACCGCATCTAAAAGTGCAGTTATGGGCTTAACAAAGGCTTTTTGTAATGAGCTTGCATCAAAAGGTATTAATTGTAATGGTATAGCACCTGGATATATGGAAACTGATAATACTAAAGATATTATCAATAATCCTGAAAGATATAATGAAATATTAAAAAGAATCCCACAAGGTAGATGGGGTAAAAAAGAAGATCTTATGGGAGCCGCTATATATTTAGCTTCAAATGCTTCTGATTATGTAAATGGATTTACAATCGCAGTAGATGGAGGATGGTTAGCAAGATGATAGAATATATTAAAACAAATAACGCACCAAGTGCGATAGGACCCTATTCACAAGGAGTAATAATTAATGATTTGATTTATACATCAGGTCAAATATGTATAAATCCTTTAGATGGTTCATTAAATAATAAGGATATTGAAACTGAAACTCATCAGGTATGTAAAAATATAAAAAATATATTAGAATCAGTTGGTTCAAATTTAGATAAAGTAATTAAGACAACTGTTTTTATAAGAAATATCAATGATTTTGGTAAAATCAACGAAATATATGGATTGTATTTTAAAACAAAACCTGCAAGAAGTTTAGTAGAAGTATCTAATTTACCTAAAAGTGTTAATATAGAAATCGAAGTTATAACTTCAAAATAGAATTTTATTTAATAAAATGGGACAATTTTTTAAATATTGTCTTATTTTTTCATTATTGCTTGAAATTTTATACAATAAAATGATAAAATGGTGTTGTCTTTGATAATAATCTATTTATCTCTCCCTATTAATAAATAGATTTATAATTCATAGACAACTATAACTCTCCCAATTTTAAGGTTAGGGCTACAAGCCCTAATTTCTTTTTATAAAGAAAAAATCGACAGAATTAATCTGTCGGTTTTTCATTTTCTATTTCAATTTTTTCGTTTTCAAAATTTGATATTTGAGTATTATTATTTTCTAAATATAAATCATTTTGATTATCATTATTATCGCTAAATCTTTCATCTAAATATTCAAGATGTTTTAAATGTAATAATTTATCCTTTTTCCTTTGCCTGAATCCTAAATAAATCATTATTGTCATTAACAAAATACCTAAAATTAATCCAACTATTAATTGAGGAGTAGAATATTTAAAATTATCATTATCATATACACAGTTTTTAATAACGATTATTGGCGCGACTGCGATAAATGAAAATGATGCGTACATCGTTTGTGGATTAAATTTATGTATTAACATTTTAACAAGTTTTGATAACAAGAACGCACCTGTAAAATATCCTATTGTATAAGATAGTAATATTTTAAAGTTTGGTAAGAATGTTTCTGCGTAGGTAGGAGCGGTAAAATTAGCTAGTGTTGCTAACATATTAGAAAATGGATAATACAATCCTAATGATAAAAATACAACTGCGAAATCAACACCAGGTATGACGAATGTGGCACTCGTGACAAGACCGGTTAATCCCATTGCAATTACGAAAGTCCAGCTTGGATCTTCTGGGAATTCAATAGTCGCGCCTTCTTTAGCGAAGAAGTTATAACAAACAATTGAAGCTCCAACAACAACGAATGTTATCCAACAAGATATTTTTTTAAAATTACCTTTTAGTTTAATTACCATATCTGGAATTGAGCCTGCAAGTAAACCTAAAATTACAATTACGGTTGCGAGTGGGAAGTTTTTGAATAAGATGTTTACTGATAAGGCTGCGAGCATTGAACCAATGCCATATCCCAAATATAGACATATTAAAAATATTATACTTTTTTTAAAATCTGAAACTATATTTGCCATCGCCTCAACCATTACTGTATATACACCAATGATTATTGCGATAGTAGAGGCACTAAATCCAGGTATTCCAATTGAAATGAGTCCTAGTAATACTCCTTCAAGAAATACAATAAAATGCCTTAAAATGCTTTTCGTCACTTTATCACAACCTTACTAAATTTATTATAACAAATAGATTAAAAAAATTAAAATTAAAAATTATTATTTTATTCAAAATAATCAATGAAAATTTTTAACAAATAAGTTATAATATAAATAATATGGTGGTGAGAATAAATTGAAAATAATTCATACTGCTGATTTGCATTTAGAATCAAGCTTAACATCTAATTTAGGAGTATTAAATAGATCATCAAGAAATCAAGAATTACTTGATAATTTTAAGCGTTTAATTGATTATGCTAAAACACATGAGGTTGATAGAATAATCATCGCTGGAGATTTATTTGATACTCATATTATTATGGGCAAAACCCGTAAATTTATACTAGACTTAATCATTTCATCTCCAAGTATAGATTTTATATATATTACTGGTAATCATGAGGAAGATTCATTTATTTCAAAATTAGATATTATCCCATCTAATTTTAAATTCTTCGATAATGATTTTTTTACTGTACATTATTCTGATTGTGATATTACTGGTATCAATTATAATGAAAATTATGATTTTAAAAAGCTTAATTTAAATCCTAATAAAATTAATATTTTAACTATTCATGGTGATATTAATACTAATATTAAACTTAATGAATTAAAAAATAAAAATATTGATTATTTAGCTTTAGGGCATATTCATGAATATATGAAAGGTAAACTAGATGATAGAGGTATTTATGTTTATCCAGGCTGCCTAGAAGGTCGTGGATTTGATGAGACAGGTCCTAAAGGTTTTTCATTAATAAATATTGTAAATAATAAAATAGTTAGTGAATTTGTTCCATTTGCTAGAAGAGTTATTCATGATATTAATTGTGATATTACTAATTGTGATTCATATCAAGAATTAAAAACATTAATTGATACTAAATTAGTTGATGTTTCAGAAAATGATGTATTAAAACTTCATATTACTGGAAAATATTCTATTAATATTATTAAACAAAATGAAGCATTAGAGAATTATTATTCTAATAAATATTATTTTGTAAAATTATATGATGAAACATCACTTAAAATTAATCCAAAAGATTATGAAAATGATATTTCATTAAAAGGTGAATTTATTAGAAATGTTTTAAATTCTGATTTATCTGAACAAGATAAGAATAAAGTAATAGAATTTGGCATTAAAGCCTTACTGAAGGAGGAAGTATGAAACTACTTAGTTTATATATTGATAACTTCGGTAAATTATCTGACTATAAATTTGATTTTAAGAAAGATTTAAATTCTATTTATGAAGAGAATGGTTGGGGTAAAACTACTCTTACTGTTTTTATTAAAGCTATGTTATATGGTTTAAATAAAAATGAAAGATTAAAATATACTCCATGGAAGGCTTTAACATCATTTGGTGGAGAACTTGTTATCGAAGTAGATAAAAAAGAATATCGCATAATTAGGAATTTCAATCCTAAAAAAGCATCATTAGATGTATTCCATATTTATGATTTAAAAACTAATTTAGAAGTAACTATGGATTCTAATTTAGGAGAAAAATTCTTAAATTTGAATGACACATCTTTTGAAAGATCGGTATTTATTCCTGAGACTGAATTATCTGATGGATTTGGTTCTGATATTGAAGCTAAATTAGCAAATTTAATTGGTGGTACAAATGATTCTGAATCTTTTGATAGCGCAATTGAAATTTTAAAGAATAAAACTCATTTATTAAAATTAAATAGTAAAAAAGGTTTAATAATTGATAAGAAGAATGAATTATTTGATGTTGAATCTCAAATATCTGATTTGGATAATAAAATAAATGAAATATCTGAATTAGAAACAGAAATTTCAAGATATGATAATGATATTCAAGTATTAAATGATAAAAAGAAAAAGATTAATAAAAATATCTTAGAATTCTCTAAAAACCAAGAAAGAATATCTAAATTAAAATTATTAGATAAGTATGACAATGATATTAAAGAAGCTGAAGATATTTTAAATAAAAATAACGAAGTATTCAATGGTATTGCTGTAACGCAAGATGAAGTTTTAAAAATAAGAGAAAAGAATAAAAAACTTCAATCATTAAGATTAGAATACGAAGTATTAAAAAGAAATCAAAATACTGATGAAAAATTAAAAGATGTTTCTAAGATGATTAATAGTGAAAACATGCCAACACCTGAGGCTCTTCACAGAATCGAAAGAAAAGTAGATAAATATAAACAAGTTAAAAATGTTATCGATTCTCATAAAGAACAACCTAAAAAGAAAAAACCAATTGTTGGTATTATTCTAGTTATTATTTCTAGTTTAATATTTATTGGTGGTTTAACTTCTCTAGTATTGTTTTTCTTAAATAAAGATACTAAATTATGTTTATATTTAGGTATCGCATTAATGAGTGTATCTGCCTTTGGATATATTGCTTCACTCGCAGCCTTCTTGGTAAATAATTCTAGAAATCAAAATAGGCTAATTGGTGGACATTTAAAATCATATGACTTTGAATTAAAATCATTATCTGAAGAAATTAGATCATTTTTCTTTAAATATCATTTATATAGTTCAGATTTTTCAAATAACTTATATTTGATTAAATTAAATATTGCTAAATATAATGAAATCTTAAAAGAACGTGATTTACATAATGATTCATATTCATCAATAGAAAAAGAAATTAAATTATTAAATAATGAGATTCTACATTTCTTAGGACAATTTAATTCATCACCTAATTTAGGTGTAGAAGAAAGAATCGGTGAATTAAATACCCACTTAAGAAATCAAGATATCTTATTTAATCAATTACTTGAAAAGCGTGATTTAAAACAAGCATTTATTGTTGATAATGATCTAAAGAATATTAAAGAATATAATTTTAATTTAGAATCTTTAAATTCAGAACTTGAAAATATTGAAAATGAATTAAATGACATCAATAAAGAAAAGATGTCTATTGAGGCAACTATCAGTCAATATGATGTATTAAAGTCAAAACAAGAAGAATTAAAGAATAATGCTATAACATTAAAAGATGAAATCATTAATTTAGAAAATGAATTCAGAATTTTAGAGTTATCAATTAAATATTTAACTGAATCACAAAATAATTTACTTGAAAAATATGTAAAACCAATGAAGGATTCAGTTAATAAATATGTTAAATTGTTCTTTAAAAATAATGATGATTATAGTATTGATGTTAATTTTAAATTTAAGTTCTTAACAAAGAATGGATTAAAGGATATCGATCAATTCTCAAGAGGATATCAAATGATTATTTCCTTATGTATGAGATTCGCGTTAATCGATTGTTTATATAATGGTGAAAAGCCATTTATAATCTTAGATGATCCATTTGTATCATTTGATGATGAGAAATTAAAATTATCAATTGATTTATTAAAGAATATTTCAAAAGATTATCAAATAGTTTATTTTACTTGTCATAAATCAAGAATTTTATAATAAAAATGAGGAGAGATTATATGAAAAATTATAAATTTATTGAAAAAAGATATATTGATGATATTTCATCAGAAGTATCTGTTTATGAACATATTAAAACTAAAGCTAAAATATGTACAATCTTAAATGATGATGACAATAAGGTGTTTTCAATTGCTTTTAGAACACCACCAATTAATGATTGTGGTTTAACTCATATTTTGGAACATTCAGTTTTATGTGGTTCTAATAAATATCCAGTTAAGGATCCTTTCGTTGAATTAATTAAAGGTTCTTTAAATACATTTATTAACGCATTTACATTCCCTGATAAAACAATGTATCCTGTTGCGTCAAAAAATTTGAAGGATTTTAACAATTTAATTGATGTATATATGGATGCTGTATTTTATCCAAATATTTATAAAAAAGAAGAAATCTTTAAACAAGAAGGATGGCATTATCATCTAGAAAATATTAATGATGATATTACTTATAATGGTGTTGTATATAATGAGATGAAGGGAGCATTCTCAGATCCAACTCAAATTTTAGGTAGAAACATTATTAATAATTTATATCCAGATAATCAATATAGATTTGAATCTGGTGGAGATCCTAAATATATTCCTGATTTAAGCTATGAAGATTTCAAAAATTTCCATAAAAAATATTATAGTGCTTCAAATTCATATATTTTCTTATATGGTAATTTAAATATGGAAGATGAATTAAAATATTTAGATGATTCATATTTATCAAAGATGGATTATATTGAATTTGACACAAGAATAATTCCTTCTAAAGGCTTTTCTAAACCTGTTTATAAGGAAGGTTATTATGAAGTCAATGATGATTTAGAAGATCAAACTTTTTTATCTTATAATGTAAGCTTACCTACAACTTTAGATGATAAATTAATGATTGCAGTAAAAATATTAATTAACGCATTATTTGATGTTGTTGGAGCGCCTTTAAAAGAAGCTTTAATTAAAGCTAATATTTGTAAAGATGTTCAAACATCATTTGATGATGGTTTATTACAACCAGCTTTATCTATTATTGGTGTTGGTGGTAATAAAGAAGATGAACAAAAGTTTATTGATATTATTGATAATAAATTAAAAGAGATTATTAAAGAAGGATTAGATAAGAAAACCATTTTATCTATTATTAATAATTACGAATTTAAAGAAAGAGAAAAAGCTTTTAGTGCTTCTTTCCCTAAAGGATTAGATATTATTATTAATTCAATGTCTTCATGGCTTTATGATGACAATAACTATTATGGAAATTTTTGAAATCTTCATAGCTTAAATCAGGAATATATTTAGGATCTCCACCAGATTCAAATCTATATTGATTATCTGGATATAAATTATTAATAATGTTTCTACCTAAAATTTGAGTTG
>JAILBI010000202.1 GCA_024681175.1 Acholeplasmatales bacterium | reverse complement strand
ATGTTTATGATTATGTAATAAAAAATGCCATTAATAATTTATTTTTAATGGGCATTAATATTAAAGAAACATTACCACAGGAATTAATTGATAAATATAAATTATTAGATATCAAAAAATATATTTACTCATCTCATAATCCCTTAAATAAGGAAGATATTAAGCAGATAATGAGAAGAAGAAAATATGAAGAATTTTTTTGGTATTCTATTAGACTTGAACGCTTAAGATATGAAAGAAATATTTATAAAAAACCAAGAATAATTGATGAAAGAAACATTAATGATTTTAAATCTAAATTACCATTTATTTTAACTAAAGGTCAAAATGATGCAATAGATGATGTTATAAATGATATTAAATCTAATATTCCAATGAATAGATTAATTGAAGGTGATGTAGGCTCAGGTAAAACTATTGTTGGAATTATTGCCTCACTTGTTGAAATAATGGCAGGATATCAAGTAATGGTTATGGTGCCACTTGAGGTTCTTGCAAATCAAGAATTTGATGTATATAAAAATGCATTTAATCATTTAAATATTAAAGTAGAATTATTAACATCAAATGTAGTAAAAGGAAGAAGTAAAATATTAAAAGATTTTAAAAGTGGTAATATAGATGTTTTAATTGGTACTCATTCACTTTTAAGTGATGAAATACAATCTAAAAATTTAGGCTTAATCATCATTGATGAACAGCATAAATTTGGTGTTAATCAAAGAGAAAAAATCAAAAAGAAATATAAAAATTTAGATGCATTATATTTAACTGCAACACCAATTCCAAGAACGCTAGGCTTAACATCATTTGGTGATTTAGATATTTCAATAATTAATGAAAAGCCAAAGGATAGATTAACAATTGAAACTAAAATAATTCCTTATAATAAAATAAATGGTTTATTTAAATTTGCGTTAAAGGAAATAAATTTAAACCATCAAATTTATGCAGTAACACCACATATTGAAGATGGCTCTGAAGCAATAAGTATTAAAGAAGCATATGATATGCTTACTGAAGCATTACCAAATGCAAGAATTCAAATGCTTCATGGAAAGATGAAAAACATAGAGAAAGCAAAAATAATGCAAGATTTTAAAGATCATAATATAGATATATTAGTATCGACAACTATAATAGAGGTTGGTGTTGATTCTAAGGATGCAACACTTATTATGATTTTTGATGCCGAGCGTTATGGCTTAACTCAAATTCATCAGCTTCGTGGAAGAGTAGGAAGAAATAATTTGCAAAGCTATTGTGCATTAATTTCAAATGATATAGATAATATAAGATTAAATAAATTAGAGCAATTATCTGATGGATTTGAAATTGCAAATGAAGACTTTTTAGAGCGTGGGCCTGGTGATTTTTTAGGGACAAATCAAAGTGGCTTTGAAAATTTAAAATATGCATCATTTGAAAATGATATGAATATTTGGTCCTGTGCAAAAGAGGATGGAGAAAAATATTTTTATAAATATAAAAATAATGAAATTAAAAGTGAAATATTTGATGAAATAATAGCAATTAAGGATCAAGGATCACTTAATTAGCTATAGTGTATTTGACAGAATATATATATTTTGTTAAAATTTTTATATAAAAAATCGATTAGGAGATGATTTGAAATGATAAAGATTGGAGTCGACGCAAATGGGGGAGATTTTGGCGTTGCATCAACAGTTCCTGGCGCAATTGAAGCAGTTAGAAATTCAAAAGATATTGAAATAGTTTTATACGGGGATGAAGAAAAAATTAAGCCATTACTTGATAATCAAGAAAGAATAACTATTGTCAATACAAAAGAAACAATTTCAATGGGTGAGGAAGATCCATTTAGAGCTGTAAGAAGAGGGAAAAATACATCTTTAGTATTAGCTATGCAGGCTAGTAAGGATAAGGAGATTGATGCTGTTGTAACTTCAGGACCTACTCAAGCTGTTGTAATGGCTGCACATATAATAATAAAAAGAATACCGGAAATGGAACGTGTTGCTCTTTGTCCTATAATTCCAAATTTTGATTGTAAGCCAAGGTTATTATTAGATGTTGGTGCAAATGTAGAATTGAAAAAAGAACATTTTGGTGAATTTGCAATATTCGCAAGTGTTATAATGGAAGAATTATTCCAAAAGAAAAATCCAAGTGTCGGCTATTTAAATATTGGTAGCGAGCCTGGCAAGGGAAGACAATTAGATAAAGAAGCTTATGAATATTTACATGAATTAAAGGACATTAATTTCTATGGTAATGTAGAGGCTAATCAAGCCCTTGATTCACCATGCGATATTATTGTTACAGAAGGATATGGTGGAAATATTTTATTAAAGGCTTCTGAGGGTACTGCCAAAATAATGGGAAGAATCCTAAAGCAAGAAATTAAATCATCATTTGGTGGTAAATTTGGTTATCTATTTATGAGAAAGAATTTAAAACGCTTCGCAAAGCGTATGGATTCCTCAGAGGTAGGTGGAGCCATGATTTTAGGTGTTGGTTCTCCTTGTATTAAAGCTCATGGATCATCAGATCCACATGCTATCGCAATGGCTATAAAGCAAGCCGAAATGATGGTAAAAACAGATATTATTAAAAAAGCTCAAACAAGAATTTCAGAGCTTAAAGCGAATTTAAAGGTTGAAGAAGGTCAAAATAGTAATGAAGAATAATATTACTGAATTTGAAGCAATAATAGGCTATACATTTAAAAATAAAAATTACATTAAGGTTGCATTAACTCATTCATCATATGGTAATGAGCATTCTGTAGAATTTAATGAAAGAATGGAATTTTTAGGTGATGCCGTATTAGAGCTTTGTATGAGTAAATATTTATATAATTCAATTGGTCTTGATGAAGGTGTATTAACTAAGACAAGAGCCAATGCAGTAAGAGAAGAGGCTTTAGTAATTTATGCTGAAAAAATTAATTTATCTAAATATCTTTTCTTAGGTAAAGGTGAGGAGCAATCAGGTGGAAGAAAGCGTCCTGCAATTATTGCAGATGCACTTGAAGCAGTCTTAGGTGCTATATTTTTAGATTCAGGATTTGAAGAAGCATTTAAAATTGTTAACAAATTCTTTATTCCTTATTTTGATATTGTTGAATCAAGAAAGGATTATAAATCTATTTTACAAGAAAAGCTTCAAAGTGAAAAAAGATCAATTCGTTATGAAATTATAAAAGATTTCGGACCCGCAAATGATAAATTATTTGAAGCAGTTGTTTATATGGATGATATCTTAATGGGACAGGGTCAAGGAAAAAGTAAAAAGGAAGCAGAAATGGCTGCGGCTAAAAATGCTTTAGAAAAGGAGGCCCATTAATGATTAAAAGATTATATGAACTAGGATATTTTGATTATCAAAAATTCATTGTAGATAATCAAAAGAAATTATCATTATCTCCAATTATGTCTATAGTTTTAATTAAAGCCCTAGATATATTTAAAACAAAGAAAACATCTGCAACACAAGAAGAATTTTGTAAAGATTTATTAATATCTTCATCTGAAGCTGATAAGGTATTATCTAAATTGTTTGAACAAGGTTTTTACCAAATATATACTTCAGAAAACGAAAATCATTTAGTTGAAGAATTTGTCTCATTTGATGGATTTTTTGACAAAGTAGAAGCAATTATTAAAAATGATTTGTTAGATGAGGGAAAGGATGAATTATCAAAAATAATATTCTATCTACAAAATGAAATGCATCGTGTATTAACATCTAAGGAGATAGATATTGTTACAAGCTTAGTAGTAGATGATAAATATCAATATGAGCATTTTACTAAAGCTGTTAATTATTTAGTTGATCAAAAAAGAAATATTACAATTAAAGCCATTTTTGATAATATTTCACCTGAAACTAAGGTTCATAAGAAAAAAGAAAATAAGCTTATGAAGGATTTTATGGATAAAATAAAATAATGAATAAAAATAAAGCATTAGAAATAATAAACAAATTAGATAATTTTATTTCAAATCCACATTCAGAACTTAATTTCCATAATAATTATGAATTAGTAATAATGGTTATTTTATCTGCCCAAACAACAGATAAAAGAGTAAATGAAATATCTACTTTGCTTTTTAATGAATATAATTCATTTGAAGCACTTGGAAATGCAAATTATCAGGATGTTTACAAAATAATATTACCTTTAGGTCTTGCTAAGACTAAAGCTAGTAATATTATTAACACATCTAGAATAATACATGAAAAATATAATGATGTGATTCCCAAAGAAGAAAAAGAATTGTTGTCGCTTCCTGGCGTCGGAAGAAAGGTAATGAATGTAATATTAATAGAAGCATTTAAAATTCCTAAAATTCCTGTTGATACACACGTATATCGCTTTTCAATAAGATTAGGATTTGTAAATAAAGACGCATCATTACTTGAATCAGAAAAATCATTAATGAAATATATCCCTAAGGATAAGTGGATATTATCACATCATTTATTTGTATTATTCTCTAGATATTACTGTAAAAGCCAAAATCCCATGTGTGAAAATTGCCCAATTAGTTTAGATTGTAAGTATAAAAGGTCTTGAAGTTAGCTCAAGACCTTTTTTTAATCCGATTCTAAAGAGGCTTTTTTCTCAAACACGCTTTTTCTTCATATTCAATACAAATGAATATAGAATATGAAAAAGGAGAATATAATAATGGCTAATAACAATAAGACAATTTTAGAAATTAGAAAAAGAATTAATAATTATTATGATCATTCTCATGTTTTTGGCTTAGAAGTCAAAAATAGAAGATTTGATCTAGAGATGACGCTTTATAATGTGTCAAGAAACATTTGCTCAATGAGTTATTTATGTAAGGTGGAAAATAATAAAATAGTACCTAATGAATATTGTGTTAATGAAATATGCAATAAATTAGATATTGATAATAAAACCTTAAAAGCAATTAATAACGTTGAACGAAATTTATTAAAATTAATAAAATCATATTTATATGAAGAATATGAAGATATTAAAATCATATTTAATGAATCAAAAGCATTAAAATCATATGCATCAGATATAATAGCCTTCATCTATTATATTTCAATTAAGGATTTAGCTAATGCAACTAAATATTTTAATAAAGTAAATAATTTATTATCATCTATGTCTAATAATGAATTATTAATAGTATCTATC
>JAILBI010000172.1 GCA_024681175.1 Acholeplasmatales bacterium | reverse complement strand
ATTTTATATTTTAAATAATTAAATATTTTATTATAGTCTAGGATATTATCATAATCATTATGTGTAAAATCTGGTATATATTTTTTAATATTATTTAAATCATTTCTTATCTTAGTAGAAGAGATGATTTCATCATTTTCTTCTCTTTGTATAAGCTCTAATGATAATTTGAAATTATTATCCTTTATTGATTTATAATAAAAGAATCCTAAATTATCATTTGGAGGTAGATTTATAAAATCATTTTGTTTAAATTCATGATAATAATTTTCATAAATATTTAAATCATTATTTTCAGAGCCACATATTATTTTATCTACACCAATTAAATTTAATATTTTAACTGCGTTATTTGCAAAAATATCGGCTCTTTCACATGCATATACAAATGGTAGCTCTATTACAAGATCAATACCCATTTTTAATGCTTGATATGTCTTTTTAAATTTATCAATTATTGAAATATCACCTCTTGATGTAATAGAAGATGACATGACTGATATTATAAAAGAATTAGGATATTTTTGTTTTATTTTATTAAAATGTAATAGGTGTCCATTATGTAATGGATTATATTCAACAATTATACCAATTTTTTCCATTTTTATTCCTTCAAATTAACTCAATTATACATTTTATTTTGCTTGATTACAAATCTATATTGTGGTATCATAATTTAAGAAAAAATAATTTTAAGTCGATCGACTTTAAATAAGATTTAAAAATGTTTCATTTCGGGTTTTAAAGTTGATTTAAAACCGATTTTTTTTAAAATAAGGAGCAGATTATGAAGGGCTTATTAACATTAAAAGAATTAAGTGTAGAAAAGGTTAAAGAAATAATTAATTATGCGTTGAAACTTAAAAGGGGTTATCGTATTTCTTATCCAGATAAGAAAATGGCTACCCTTTTTTTTGAAGATTCAACTAGAACTCATTATTCATTCCAGGTAGCGTTAATGAATCTTGGAATTAAGGTACTAGATTTCGATTCAAAGGAATCAAGTGTAAATAAGGGTGAAACTCTTTATGATACTGTTAGAACACTTGAATCTTTAGGAATTGATGGTGTAATTATTAGACATAGTGCTGATGAATATTATAAAGAATTAGAAGGGATTGAAATACCTATTTTTAATGCAGGTGATGGTAAGGGTCAGCATCCTACTCAATCCTTATTAGATTTAATGACAATTTATGAGGAATATGGTCATTTTGAGGGATTAAAGGTTACAATTGCAGGTGATATTGCACACTCAAGAGTAGCACATACAAATATTGATATTATGACAAGACTTGGTATGGATGTATATATTACTGGTCCTGAAGAATTTAATGATCATTCTGCAAGATTTATTCCTTTTGAAAAAGCAATTGATGAGATGGATATTTTAATGTTATTAAGAGTTCAATTTGAACGTCATCAGGAAAAGATGAAAATGACAAAGGAAGAATATCATCAGAATTATGGTTTAACATATGAAAGAATGAAAAGAATGAAGGATAATGCGATTATAATGCACCCGGCTCCAATTAATAGAGGCGTTGAAATTGCAAATGAGGTTGCAGAATGTGAAAAGAGCCGTATTTATAAGCAAATGACAAATGGTGTATTTATAAGAATGGCTGTTATATCTATGGCATTGGATGGTAAATTATAATGATTATATTAAAAAATGTAAGAATAATTAAAGATAATAATTTAGTTAAAACAAATATTCAAATTGAAGACGATAAAATTACATTAATAAATGAAATTATTTGTGTTAAGGATAAGGATGCTAAAATTATTGATTGTAAAAATATGCTAGCTATCCCTGGCGCAATTGATGTACATGTTCATTTTAGAGAGCCAGGATTTGAATATAAAGAAACCATTAAAACAGGCTCACAAGCATCAGCTAAGGGTGGATATACTGTAGTTATGCCTATGGCTAATTTAAATCCTGTTCCTGATAATTTAGAAGCATTAAAAATGGAACAAGATATTATTGATAAAGATGCAGTAATAAAATGCTATCCTTATATGTCATTATCTAAGGGACAAAAGGATTTAGAGCTTGCTGATATTGATTTAATGCATGATAAGGTTATTGCAATATCTGATGATGGTCATGGTGTAAATAATTTAGAATTATTAAAAGAAGCTATGATTAAAGCTAAAAAATATAATTTAGTTATATCATCTCATTCAGAAACTGAAAAAACATCAAAGGTTCCTGAAGGAGAATATGAAGCTATTCAAAGAGAAGCACTTTTAGCACAAGAAATTGGCTGTAAATATCATTTCTGCCATGTTTCAACTGAACAAAGTGTTGAAGCTGTAAGAGAAGCAAAGAAAAAAGGATTTACAAATATTACATGTGAGGTTGCACCACATCATTTAATATTTGATGAATCTTATGCAACAACTCCAAATTATAAAATGGCTCCACCACTTAGATCACGCCATGATGTTGAAATGGTAAGAAAAGGCTTAATTGATGGAACAATTGATGTTGTTGCAACAGATCATGCTCCACATTCTGATGAAGAAAAATCAAGAGAATATAATAAATGTCCAAATGGTATTATTGGAATTGAAAATGCTCTTCCTATAATATATACAGAATTTGTTAAAACTAATCTAATTTCTTATGAAAGATTTTTAGATTTATTTGTAAGAAATGCTCAAAAAATATTTAATATTCCTAAATATGGTATTTATGAAGGCTCAAAGGCTAATATTGCATTATTAGATATTGATAATCCTCATACATATACTAAGGAAGAAATATTATCAAAATCTCATAATAGTCCTTATGTAGGAACAACTTATTATGGATATAATCATCTTACTATTTATGAAGGTAAGATAGTATACGAGGATTTAAATAATGATTAATTGTAAATTAGAAATCATTTCAAATGAAAAAGTAGGTAAAAGTATTTATAAAATGCGTCTTAAGCCTGATCAAAAGATTAAAAGCTATGGTGAATTTATAAATTTAACATTACCTGGTTATTATTTAAAAAGACCTTTTTCAGTAAGTGATTATACAGATGAATATGTTCAAATTATTTATAAAATATTAGGACATGGTACAGCTGATATGGCATCATATAAGCCTGGTATGGTTTTAGATGCATTAGTTGATCTTGGTACTCCATTTAAAGCATATAAGGATAAAAAGCCTTTATTTATTGCGGGAGGAATTGGTATATCACCTTTCTTCATTTTAGCAAAAGAATATAATGAGCTTGGTATTAGACCAAAGCTCATATATGGTTCTAGAAATGAAGATGATATTGTATTATTAAATGAGCTTGAAAAGCTTTGTGATGTATATGTTTGTACAGATGATGGCTCAAAGGGATTTAAAGGTAATGTTTTAGAATATCGTAAAACATTAGATTTAGATACAAATATTTATTATGCCTGTGGACCATTAATTATGCTTAAAAATTATGCTAAATATGATAATAATGGTTATGTGTCATTAGAAGCAAGAATGGGTTGTGGCTTTGGTGCTTGTATGGGTTGTTCAATAATGACTACAAAAGGACCTAAGCGTGTATGTAAGGATGGTCCTACATTCTTAGCAAGTGAGGTGATCTTTGAATGAAATTAGATATTAAATTTTTAGGTCACACATTAAAAAATCCAATAATTCCTGCTTCAGGAACATTCGGATTTGGTTATGAATTTCAAGATATATATGATATTAATATTTTAGGCTCTATCTCACTTAAGGGTACAACAATTGAGCCAAGATATGGTAATCCTTTACCAAGAATTGCTGAATGCCCTTCTGGATTAATTAATTCAATTGGATTACAAAATCCTGGTGTTGATAAGGTTATTTCTGAAGAAATACCTAAGCTTAAAAAAATATATAAGGATAAGGTTATCGCCAATGTTGGTGGACATAGTGTATCAGATTATGTCAACACAGTAGCTAAATTTAATGATGTAGATGAAGTATTTGCAATAGAATTAAATATTTCATGCCCTAATGTTAAGGGTGGTGGTATGGCATTTGGAACAGATCCTAATGTTGCATCAAATTTAGTTAAAGAGGTTAAAAAGGTTTGTAAAAAGCCTTTAATTGTTAAATTATCTCCAAATGTTACTGATATTGTATCAATGGCTAAATGTGTTGTTGAAGCAGGAGCTGATGCAATAAGCTTAGTTAATACATTTGTTGGTATGAGAATAGATCTTAAAACAGGAAGACCTATTATTGCAGTAACAAAGGGTGGCTATTCAGGACCTGGTATATATCCAATTGCCTTAAGAATGGTTTATGAGGTATCACATGCTGTAAATGTACCAGTTATTGGTATGGGTGGTGTATCTAATGCATATCAAGTATTAGAAATGATGTATGCAGGTGCATCACTTGTAATGATTGGTGCAGAAAATTTAGTAGATCCATGTGCATGTAAAAAAATCATTGAAGATTTACCTAAGGTTATGAAAGAATATAATATAGAAAATTTAGAAGATATAATAGGAAGGTGCAAATAATGGAAAGAGACGTAATTATTGCTTGTGATTTCAAATCAAAAGAAGAATTATTTGAATTTTTAAAGCCATTTAAGGGAATGAATCCATATTTAAAGGTTGGTATGGAAATGTATTTTAAGGAAGGACCTGAGCTTGTAAGAGAATTAAAAAAGCAAGGCTTTAGAATTTTCTTAGATTTAAAGGCTCATGATATTCCTAATACTGTTAAGTCAGCAATGGAAAAATTAGGCTCTTTAGGTGTAGATATCACTAATGTTCATGCTGAAGGTGGTATTGAAATGATGAAGGCTGCAAGAGAAGGTCTTAATATGACTGAAACTGGTAAAAAGACTAAATTAATTGCCGTAACAGTATTAACATCTATTAATGATGATGTATTACATAATGAATTATTAGTTGATAATACAAAATCTTCAGCTGATGTTGTAAGAAAATATGCTTTAAATGCAAAAGAAGCAGGTCTTGATGGTGTTGTATGTTCAGCACTTGAAGCTTCAATCATTAAAGAAATTGGCTTCATGTCAGTTACACCTGGTATTAGATTAGCTGGTGATTCTAAAGATGATCAAAAGAGAGTTGCAACACCTGCATATGCAAAAGAATTAGGTGCATCATATATCGTAGTAGGAAGATCTATTACTAAGGCAGAAGATCCAGTTGCAGCATATAAGAGATGTGTAAAGGAGTTTGTAGAATAATGGAACAATTAAGTGTAAAAGTAGCAAAGGAATTATTAAGTATTAAGGCAGTATTTTTAAGACCAAATGACCCATTCACTTGGGCATCTGGAATTAAATCACCAATTTATTGTGATAATAGATTAACCCTATCTTATCCAGAAGTAAGAAAGGTTATTGAAAATGGCTTAGCTGAAACAGTTAAGAAATATTATCCAGATGTAGAAATTTTAGAAGGAACATCAACTGCAGGTATTGCACATGCTGCAATCACAGCTGAAATTTTAGGCTTACCTATGGGCTATGTTCGTTCTTCAAATAAAACTCATGGAAGAGAAAATAAAATTGAAGGTGTATCACCTAAAGGAAAGAAAGTAGTTGTAATTGAAGATTTAATTTCAACAGGTGGCTCTTCACTTGAGGTTGTTGAAGCATTAAGAGAAGAAGGCGCAAATGTTTTAGGTATCGTATCAATTTTCACTTATGGTTTAGAAAAAGGCTTAAAGAAGCTTGCGGATGCAAATTGTGAAAATCATTCTTTATCTAATTTTGAAACATTAGTTGAAGTTGCAGCAAAAGAAAATTATATTAAAGAAGAAGATAAGAAAAAAGTATTAGCTTTCCAAAAAAATCCTGATGATGCTTCTTGGATGAATCTATAATAAACATAAAAATCCTTATTTGATAAGGATTTTTTTCTTTTTTAGGACAACATTTTTTTAAGTGTGTCATATCTTCGACAATTACATTTTAAGCCGTTGTAAAAGCGCTTTCTTTATGTTAGGATTATATAAAGTTTTATTTTATAAATAAAAGGAGAAGGAAATGAAAAAGAAAAAAATTATTTTTAGCCTTTTAGGCCTTGGCTTAGCTGCAGTAACACTTGCGTCATGTGGCGAAAAGAATAATGATGATAAAAAAGATGTAACTAGTGATGTTATTAATACATCATCTGATACATCAACTTCTACAAATACAGATACTAGTACAACTACATCACAAGGTGGTGGAGTTATTTCTACAACTACATCACAAGGTGGCGGAGTTATTTCTACAACTTCATCTCAAGGTGATGTTACTACTTCAACAAGTACACAAACATCAACAACTACATCAGAAGTAATTGAGAATGTATTTGTTTCATTTAATTCTAATGGATCAACTACTACATATCCTGATTTTGAAGTAGGTCAAGATGGAAAGGTTACAAAGCCTGAAACTGATCCTAAACTTGTAGATGATGAAAATTATTCATATAAATTTATGTGCTGGTGTAAGGATGAAGCTTTAACTGTAGCATTTGATTTCGAAAATGACATCGTTAAAAAATCAACTACTTTATATGCTAAATATTCTAAAGTATCAAAGGATACAGTTATTAAAATGAATGGTGTTGAATATGCAACTATTAAAGCTGCATTAGAAGCAATTCCAACATCTGGTGATACAAGCACATATACAATTACAATTCCAAAGGGTGAATATCATGAGGATGGACTTGCTTATCATGGTACTGCAACAGTAAGAATTAAAGGTAATTCAGATACTAAATATGGTTCTGATGTTGTAATCATTGGTAAGGGTAGTGATATGACTCAATCTAGAACTCGTAATTTAATGTCTTTCTATGGTTCTGGGAATGTAATTTTAGAAAATATTACCTTAATTAGCACTTGGGGTCGTGCAGCAGCTACAGCAGCAGGCCTTGATGGTTCTACACAAGCAGAAGTATTAGGTACAGGTGGAACAGGTAATGTTGCATGCTACAACTGTTCATTTAAATCTCACCAAGATACATTAAGAACTGTTGCAAAAGCTTGGTTCTATGGCTGTTATATTGAAGGTGATACAGATTTCTTATGGATGGAAACTTCTGGTAAGGTAGCATTATATGAAAAATGTGAAATTGTTTCAGTTTATGATGAAGAAACAAGCACACATACATCATATTGTACAGCTCCAAGAATGGATATTACTAATAAGATTAATAAAGGTTTAGTTATTTATAATTCAACTGTTCATGAATCTGATGATGCAAGAACTAAAGGTCAAAGCACATTCCTTGCTCGTACTCCATGGCCAAGCGGATATTATAACCAGGTAGCATATATCAATACACAGGTTAGTGATGTTCAAAATCCTTGGAGTGGTAATCCAATTCCATCTGAATTTGATAGAACAGATGTAGGTTGGAAGATGGATAGAGCGACAGCTGATTCATTTAATTATACTGGTTCAAATGATATTTTAAGTGCTGAAAAGGTAGCAAATGAATATAATGGACGTAGATCTATTTTCAATAGATTATATAACGTTGGTAAATTAAAATATGAAAAAGATTATGCAAACGAATGGGATATTGACGCATTAATTGCTGAATGCGGATTCTTAGTTGATGAAGATACATCATCAACTGTTGCAGAAGGTGAAGTTGTTGGTGAAACAACATCTTATATTTTTGATGGTTCAGTTGATTACACATCAATGTGCGATGGATTTACATTCCAAGATAATGATGGAAATAAGCATTATGTTGGTTCAAAGAATGCTACAATGACTATTCCTGTATCAGGAAAATGCTATGTGGAAGTATATGGCTATTACGAAGGCTCTTTAACAGTAACTGAAGAAGGCCAAGGCGAGTCTATAATGACATTCAATAATGGCAATACTAATTCCCAAGTTTTAAACACATACATTGTATTTAATGAAAATGCAAAAGAAGTAGTTCTTACAGCAAATGCAACTACATATTTAACAAAGGTTGTTGTAACAACTGATTCATCTATTGTCGAAAAGAAGGTTGAAGGAATTACAGTTTCTAAGAGTTTCAGTAAAGATTATGTCGGATTAGAAATAAATTTATCTACTTCAATAACTAATGCCGATGCAACAAATAAGACAGTTAAATGGTCATCATCTGAACCAGAAGTTGGTACAATTGATGAATATACAGGTAAAATCACATTCATTAAATCAGGAACAGTTACATTTACAGCAACTGCTTGTGATGGAAGTGGTGTTACTCAAACAATCACATGTAAACCAACAAATCCTACATGGAATGAAGCAGAATGGTTTACAAAAGATTCAGGTCTACAAGTAGAACAAAACGCTTATAATATTAGCTATTTTGAGGTACCAGGTATTTGTGAATCTAAATCAATTGGAACAAGTTATTCATTTACAGGTATTTCAAGTACAATTACAACAAGCTATGGTATGAAGCTTAATTCTAAAGGTTCATTACAAATTCCAACAATTAAGGGTTCTGCAGTATTAACATTAATTACTGTTGGAAGTGAAAGCAGTACTTATGTACCAACTGCATACATTGATGCAAATAATAAGGCTGAATTATTATCACACACATATAGTGATGGAATGCATACATTTAAGTATAGATTAGCGCAAACAGGTATTTGGACAATTGAACGTGGAAATGGTGAGAAAGAAAATGATCCATTAATTTATGCAAAAGTATCTTATGATGCAATGTGGGATTTCAAAAATAATTTCCCTACAACACTTGAAAATGTTAATTTTGAAGGAAGTAGTGGAACTATCAATTGTAATTATGGTTCTAAATATAAATTAAATGTTGATGCTACAGAAGGTAAATTTGCAATTGTGAAAAATGATGCAGGAAATTATGCTCAAATTGATTCAGGCACAAATGTAAAAATTTCATTTACATCATCACTTGGTGTTGGAAGTGTTTTAACAATTGTTGCATGTCCAGGTCAATCTAATTACACAGTAAATGGTGCAGAAGTAGATGATCTATATACATATACACTTACTCAAGAAGATTTCACAAAGAAATATGTTGAGCTTGTTGCTACATCAACTGCTTCTATTTACAGTATTTCTATTTCAAAGGTGCAATAATGATTAAAAGGACTGTTTATTCAGTCCTTTTCATTCTTATAAATTAAAGATATAAATAAAAAAATCACAACGACATTGTTGTGATTTTTTAAAACTGGCCGAACCGAAGCGATTCGAACGCTTGACCTACCGCTTAGAAGGCGGTTGCTCTATCCAGCTGAGCTACGGTTCGATTTACTTGACACTTGCTTATTATATATTATTTATGTTCTCTTTTCAAGGACAAATTAATCAGTTTTTAAAGAAAACATTTTATAAAAATAAATTGTTACTTTACCTAACAATAGTGATATAATAAAAATGTATTTTTATGCATAGGAGGTTACAACATGGAAGAACGTGATTTTAGAAGTGAAATATTAAATATTTTAAAT
>JAILBI010000137.1 GCA_024681175.1 Acholeplasmatales bacterium | reverse complement strand
GTTTTAATATCTCTATAATCTTTTTCAATAATATCAAAATCCTTATAATATTTTTTATTTTCTAATGCTTTAAAATAATTATCCTTTTTAACATTAAATGACATTATTAATGATTGATATTTTTTATCAATTAATTTTTTTAATTCAATTAATTTCAAAAAATCATCACTATTTTTAATTTCATTTATATATCCATCAATTAATTCTTCCATAAAATCACCAAAAGTATTATATAATAATTTATATTTTTATGATATAATCTTTTTGTTTATGGAGGAAATAATTATGTATTGTAATAAAGATATAATAATTGAAGGAAATCCACTTCTATATCAAAAATGCCAAGATGTTAAATTCCCATTATCAATGGATGATGAAAAATGTATAAGAAGCTTAACTGAATATATGATGGCATCTGAGGTTGAGGAATTAACAGAAAAATATAAAATTAGACCAGGTGTTGGAATTGCCGCACCTCAGGTTGGTGTAATAAAAAGAATGTTTGCGATAAATTGTACAGATTTCTTAGATGAAAATAAAACAAAATATTTTTATGCATTTATCAATCCTAAAATCATTGGAAAAAGCGAGGAAATGACTTATCTTCCAGGTGGTGAAGGATGCTTATCTGTAACAAGAGAAACTGAAGGCTTAGTAACACCAAGACATTATGCAATAAGAATTAAAGCTGCAACATATGATTATAATACAGGTAGAATTAAAAATGTTACAATGACTTTAGAAGGCTATCCAGCGATAGTATTCCAGCATGAATATGATCATTTAGATGGTATATTATATACATCAAAGATGTTCAAGCCAGAGGAATTAGATAAAAAAATATTCCCATTATATACTATTGATGATAAAGAAGCTGATGAAGATAATAAAGAAGAAAAATAATCGGACATATCCGATTATTTTTTAATTTAGAATCAATCCCTTTCATCTTAATTTATACATTATTATTGAGGCTGCTACAGATACATTTAATGATTCAGTATCATCCATAGGTATGTATATATTTTTATTTAATAATTTAAATACTTCTTCACTTATACCATTACCTTCATTACCTAAAATAATAGCTAATTTATTATTATTTTTAATATCATCTAATTTAATTCCATTTCTTACATCTGTTCCATATACATCATAATCTTTTAATGTAGGAATAAAATTAATTAAATTTTCATGTCTTAATGATAATTTAAATATAGCTCCTTGGCTTGATCTTATTACTTTATCATTATATATGTCACAACATCCTTCACCTAAAATAATTGTTTTAAAGCCAAAGGCACAGGCACTTCTCATTATGGCTCCAATATTACCTGGATCTTGTACATTATCTAAAATGATTATTTTATTAGATAAATTATCATTTTCTATAATTTTACAAACACCTATTTCTTCTACAACACTTGATGTAGAAGATATTTTTTTCATTAAAGCTTCAGATAAAATATTATAGCCTTCCTTTTCTTTAATTGAATATGCTTCAATTAAGATATTTTTCATTTTAGCTTCTTTTACTAAATGTGGTCCTTCTACAATAAATTTATTTAATTCTTTTCTTCCTTTAGATGTTTTTAAATATAATAATTCTTTAAATTTATTATTATCCTTAGATGTAATAATCATATATTCACCTTTAAAAAATGCCTCCCATTGGGAGGCTATATATATTAATAACTTTCAGAATAGATAAGGATATTACCAAAATTGAAAGCTATATCATCACGTAAAAGGTAATATCCTTTTACTATGATTAGTATATCATTTTTATTTTTAACTTACAATAGATGATGAACCCATCATCTTATCATATACTTCATCTATTATTTCATTTAATGCTAAATTCTTTGTAGATACATTTTCAGGAGATAATGTTTGATTAATAGATATTATAACACCATCTAATGTTTTATTATCATACATCTTCATATCATCCTTTAAATAAGATACAACACATGAGAATATATTAGCTAATTCTTCATCATTGATACCTTCATTAGATAATGATACTGTAGTTAAACGATTATAAGAATTTGATGTAAACATAAATAATACATTTTTATTATAATTTATCATGAAATTACATGCAGCTTCACCATTAACAGAAATAATAACTGTTGAAATAGTAAGGTTATATAATTTATTAACACCATCAACCATTATTCCTTTATTTACCTGATTAAAGGCAAAATATGTCTTAGATGGAGTATTTTCCATACCATGCTCAATATTTGTAAAATCATTTAAATCTTTTGCAAAATAGTCTTTATAATCATTATAAAATCTATCATATATTTCTTTATAAATATCTTTCATATTAACCATTAGATCCTGTCATATCAAGCTTAATTAATCTATTAAGCTCAACTGCGTATTCCATTGGAAGCTCCTTAGAAAATGGCTCAATAAAGCCCATTACAATCATTTCAGTAGCTTCAGCTTCTGTCAATCCTCTTGACATTAAATAAAATAATTCATCCTCATTAATTTTAGATACTGTAGCCTCATGCTCAATATACATATCATTATTCTCACCTAAATTTAGTGGGATAGTATCAGATGTAGATTTATCATCTAAAATTAATGTATCACATTCAACGTGACTTCTTCCTCCCTTTGATGTAGGAAGCATTTTAACACAGCCACGATAATTAACCTTTCCACCACCACGGCAGATACTTTTAGAAATGATTCTTGATGTAGTATTTTTACCAATATGAATCATTTTTGCACCTGTATCTTGATATTGGTCTGTTGATGCAAATGCAACTGTAACGCATGTGCCTTTAGCTCCATCACCTTCAAGGATGCAGGCAGGATATTTCATATTTAATCCTGATCCTACATTTCCATCAATCCATTCCATTGAGCCATTTTCGCCAACCTTGGCTCTTTTTGTTACAAGGTTAACAATATTATTAGACCAGTTTTGAACTGTAGAATATCTACATGTTGCTCGATCACCAACATATATTTCAACTACTGCTGCATGAAGTGAATCCTTAGAATAAAGTGGAGCTGTACATCCTTCTACATAATGAATTGATGCATCATCATCAACAATTATTAATGTACGCTCAAATTGACCCATTCTTTCAGTGTTAATTCTAAAATATGATTGTACTGGCTTATCTAATTTAACACCCTTAGGTACATAAATAAATGAACCACCAGACCATACACAAGAATTTAATGCTGCATATTTATTATCTGTAATAGGTACAAGCTTACCAATATATTTTTGAACTAGATCTGGATATTCTCTTACTGCAGTATCTGTATCACAGAAAATAACACCTTTATCTTCTAATTCTTTTAAATTATTATGATAAACAACCTCAGATTCAAATTGAGTAGATGTACCTGCTAAAAATTTTCTTTCAGCTTCAGGAATACCAAGCTTATCAAATGTATTTCTTATTTCTTCAGGTACCTTATCCCAGCTATCTTCTGTTTCCTTTGTTGATTTAATATAATATGTATAATCATCAAAATTAATAAAAGATAAATCTGGACCCCATTCTGGATTTTTTAAATTAATAAATGCATCATAGCTTTTTAATCTAAAATCAAGCATCCATTTTGGCTCATTTTTAGCTTTAGAGATAAATATAACCTTATCTCTTGATAAACCTTTACCAGAAGTTAATACAGCCTCTGTATCAGTTTTAAAGCCATATTTATAATCACCTACAATACTAGAGGCAGTAGTAATATCATCTTTTTCTTTAGCCATTATATCACCTCTTTATGATTCTAATTCATCTAAGGCCTTTTCAATAGCCTTCCAAGAAAGTGTTGCACATTTAATTCTTGCAGGAAAATCCTTAACTCCACCATATGCGATAGCCTCACCTAAGGCTTCCTCATCTTGTGGCTCTTGTCCTTCTACTAGAATATAAAAATCTGCAATAATTTTTCTTGCTTCTTCTATTGTTTTTCCTTTTAATGTTTCACTCATAACACTTGCAGATGAGCATGAAATTGAACATCCTATGGCATCCTGATGAATATCCTTAATGATGCCATTTTCAACTAATACCTCAACATTCATGTTATCACCACATGAAGGATTATTTAAATGAACAAAATGATATTTATCATCTTTAGTAATACCTTTATTTTTGGGATTTTTATAGTTATCCATGATTACTGCACGATATAAACTTTTTAAATCCATATAATCCTCCTAAAACATTGAAAAGAAATTCTTTGCTTCTATAACACTCTTAATAAATTTATCTACATCTTCCATATTATTATAAAAATAGAATGATGCACGAACGGTTCCAACTGTTCCTAACCATTTAGTAATAAGCTGTGCACAATGATGTCCCGCTCTTATACATACATGATAATCATTATCAAATACTGATGCAGTATCATGTGGATGACAGCCATCTATATTAAATGAAATGATACCTGTTTCACAAGATTCATTATAAACCTTAACACCATCAATTTCTTTTAATCTCTTTAAAGCTTCTTCTTTAAGATAATTTTCATATTTCATAATATTATCTCTACCAATAGAATCTATATATTCACAAGCCTTTGCAAGACCTATTGCTCCTGCAATAATTGGTGTGCCTGTTTCAAATTTATATGGTGAAATTTTATATGTTTGATTATCCTTATCAACCTCATCAGCCATATCACCACCAAATTCAATTGGAGGCATTTTTTCAAGTAAATCAAATTTACCATATAATACGCCAATGCCTGTTGGGCCACAAAGCTTATGACCTGAGAAAGATAAGAAATCACAATCAAGATCTTTAACATCAATATTCATATGTGGAACTGATTGCGCACCATCAACAGAAACTACTGCACCCTTTTCATGTGCAAGCTTAATAATTTCTTTAATTGGTGTAATATATCCCATTACATTAGAAACATGTGTTAACGCAACAACCTTAGTTTTATCACTTAATACCTTTTTGAAATTATCAACTGTGATTCTTCCTTCTTCATTAAGTGGTACATATTTAATTATTGCACCTGTCTTTTTCGCAACATTAAACCATGGCATATGTGAAGAATGATGCTCAAGCTCACTTGTAATAATCTCATCGCCTTTTTTTAAGAAATTAAGGCCATAAGATGATGCAACTAAATTTAATGATGCAGATGCACCTCTTGTAAAGACAATTTCATTTTCTTCTGCATTAATGAATTTTGCAATTGTTTTTCTTGCATTTTCATATAAATCAGTTGCTTCATATGAAAGGCTATAAACACCTCTATGAACATTAACACCATAATTTTCATAATATGATTTAACACTTTCAATAACACAATCAGGCTTTAGGGCCATTGCTGCATTATCTAAATATGTAGTTTCAGGATTGTTTCTCAATACTGGGAAATCTTTTCTTACCTTTAATACATCAAACATTATTTTCACTCTCTAATCATTGATTCTATTTTATTATTTATTTCTTCTTTTAATTTTTCATCAATAATATTATTAACGAATGGTCTAATAATACCATTAATAATAAGCATAAATGCTTCTTCCTTAGATAAACCACGTGACATTAAATAAAATAATTCATCATCGCTCATTTTACCAATTGCGGCACCATGGTTTGCCATTGAATCATATTCATCAATTAAAAGAATAGGTAATGATGATATTTTTGATTTATCATCCATAAGATATCCTTTAGATAATTGTGAACAACGACTCTTATTCATATCTTTTTCAATTTTACCTGTTGTATCAAATTTAATATTTGCATTTCTAATACAAATACCAAAATTTGATATATCTGATTCAGTATTTTTAGCCTTATGTGAAACATACTGATTAAATATCATATTTTCATCCTTTGATATTGCTAAGGTTCTTTGATTTAATTTAGCACCTTTAGATAATAAATTAATCTTAATTGATTCTTCTGTATTATCTAATGAAATAGATACTAAATCTAAATTACCTTTAATATCAAATGTTTTATTTGAATTTAAGCTTAATAAGCTAAAATATGAAATATTAGTATTTTCTTCTGAAGATAAATTAATATTTTTATTATTTGTTTTATCAACAAATGTTACGTTAATATTTTCTTTAACTAAAATATCTACATTATCTTCAATTAAAATATATGAATCAAATTCTTTATCAACAATGAAGGTATTACCTTCCTTTTTTAAAGTATTTATATTCATCATTTTGAAGTATTATGGGCACATGTACCTAAAACTGCATGATTTTCTTTATCATCCTTTTCGATAATGATACCCAATTCCTTTCTTACCCAATCGTAGCCTTCTGAATCAATTTTCTTAATTAATTCATTGCCACCTGTATGAACAACCTTACCATTAATCATTACATGAACATGTGTAGGCTTTATATAATCAAGTAATCTTTCATAATGTGTGATTAATAAACAACCAAATGAATCAGATACCATATTTGATACATTTTCCCCTACAATTCTTAATGCATCAACATCTAAGCCCGAATCAATTTCATCAAGTAAACCAAATTTAGGCTTAAGCATCTTCATTTGTAATACTTCATTTCTCTTCTTTTCGCCACCAGAGAATCCTTCATTTAAATATCTAGATCCAAGGTCTTCTGGCATTTTTAAATCCTTTAAAGCTTTATCATATTCCTTAATGAATGAGAAAAGTGAAGGATTCTTACCAGTTGTTGCCTTCATGGCAGTTCTAATAAAATCAGAATTTGTAACACCTGGAACCTCAATTGGCATTTGATATGCAAGGAAGATTCCTAATCTTGCACGCTCATCAACTGACATATTTAAAATTGATTTGCCGTTGAATAATATATCTCCAGATGTAACTTGATATCTAGGATTACCCATTATTACAGATGATAATGTTGTTTTACCTGTTCCATTAGGACCCATTATTGCATGAACTTCTCCTGATTTAATTGTAAGGTTTACGCCCTTTAATATTTCTTTTTCAGGAACTCTTGCATAAAGATCCTTTATTTCTAATACATCCATAAAATACCTCCGTATTTTTTTATTTAACTACTATATTGATTATCTTCTTTGGAACGACAATCATCTTAACAATTGTTTTTCCCTCAGTATATGTTTTAATCTTTGGTAAAGCTAACGCAAGCTTTTCAAGCTCTTCCTTTGATGTATCTTCTGATGCATAAAGCTTTTCACGCATCTTACCATTAACTGATACTGGATATTCAATTAAATCATCCTTAGCTAATGATTCATCAAATGTTGGCCATGCTTCATAAGCTAAAGTCTTATTATGACCTAAGAATTCCCACATTTCTTCACAAACATGTGGTGCGATAGGTGATAATAATAATACTAATCCTTCAATGAAGCCTTTATAAATCTTATCTGCCTTATAACAAGCATTTACGAAAATCATCATTTGTGCAATTGCTGTATTAAATTCTAATGCTTCATAATCCTTTGTTACAGCCATTACCATCTTATGATATTCTTTTTCTAAGCTATTATCATATTCAGTAACATATTTATCTTGCATATCAAATACTAAACGATATACTCTATCAAGGAACTTTCTTGCACCTTGTAAGCCTGTTTCAGACCAAGGCTTTGCTTGTCCTAAAGGTCCCATAAACATTTCATATAATCTTAATGTATCTGCGCCATATTGTTCTACTACATCATCAGGATTAATAACATTTCCTCTTGATTTAGACATCTTTTCACCATTAGATCCTAAAATCATACCTTGGTGAACAAGTTTTGTAAATGGTTCTGATACAGGACATAATCCTTTATCATATAAGAATTGAGTCCAGAATCTAGAATATAATAAATGTCCTACTGCATGTTCAGGTCCACCAATATATAAATCTACTGGTAACCAATGCTTTAATAATTCATAATCAGCAAATGCTTTATCATTATTTGGATCAATGTAACGCATAAAATACCAGCTTGAAGCAGCTGAACCTGGCATTGTATTTGCTTCACGTTCACCTTCTTCACCTGTTTTAGGATTTACATATTTAATCCATTCTTTATCATTACATAAAGGACTCTTACCACCTTGTGGCTTATAATCCTTTAATACTGGTAATACAAGTGGTAAATCCTTATCATCTAAGATTTCATCATGATCTTTATAATGAACTACTGGAATTGGCTCACCCCAATATCTTTGACGTGCAAATATCCATTCACGTAAACGATATGTTGTATGCTTTTCACCACATTTATTTTCTTTTAACCAGCCAAACATCTTATTAATTGCATCTTCCTTATTTAAACCATCAAGGAATCCTGAATTAATATGAATGCCATCTTGTGTCCAAGCTTCTTTAGAAATATCGCCACCTTCTAATACTTGGATAATGTCGATACCAAATTTCTTTGCAAATTCATAATCTCTTGTATCATGAGCAGGAACAGCCATAATTGCGCCTGTACCATAAGTGATTAAAACATAATCTGAAATATAAATTGGAATTTCTTTACCATTAACAGGATTAATTGCATATGCACCAATAAAGCATCCTGTTTTTTCTTTATTTAATTCTGTTCTTTCTAAATCAGATTTCTTCTTACATTCATTTTGATAAGCTTTAACCTCATCAATCTTATCAGCTGATGCAATTTCATCTACAAGTGGATGTTCTGGAGATAATACACAATATGTTGCACCAAATAATGTGTCACATCTTGTTGTAAATACTGTAAATTTCTTATCAGTTCCTTTAACCTTGAAATCAACATAAGCACCTACAGATTTACCAATCCAGTTTCTTTGCATATCCTTTGTTGAATCTGGCCAATCGATTTTATCTAATCCCTCTAAAAGCTTTTCAGCATATTCAGGAATTTCTAAAACCCATTGTTTCATATTCTTTCTAACAACAGGATAGCCACCACGTTCACTCTTACCATCTATTACTTCATCATTAGCTAAAACTGTACCAAGCTCTTCACACCAGTTAACTGGCATATCAATTTGTTTAGCAAGTCCTGCTAAATATAATTGCTTAAAAATCCATTGTGTCCAATGATAATATTTAGGTTCATGAGATGAAATACATTTACTCCAGTCAAATGAAAAGCCTAAAGCTTTTAATTGTCTTGTAAATGTTTTAATGTTTTCTTCTGTAAAATCTACAGGATTATGACCTGTTTTAATTGCAAATTGCTCTGCAGGTAAACCAAATGCATCAAATCCCATTGGATGTAATACATTATATCCTTGCATTCTTTTCATTCTTGAAATGATATCAGAAGCTGTATATCCTTCAGGATGTCCTACATGTAAACCTTGTCCTGATGGATATGGAAACATATCTAAACAATAAAATTTTGGTTTAGAAAAATCACGTGTATCTGTATAAAACGTATTATTTTCTTCCCAATATTTTTGCCATTTCTTTTCTACCTTTGTGTGATTATATTCGCTCATATAAACCTCCATAAAACAATACTCTATGATATTCTATCATAAAACCTTCTTTTTTGGTAGAAAAAGAAAACAATTACATAAAATAACATAAAAAGAAAAAGGACTATATTAAATAGTCCTTAATCATTTGAATTAGAATCCTACACAATTTCCTTTTAATGTAGCACCAGAAATATCATTCTTACCATTCTTTGATGTGCAGCTATCAATAATAGCTTTACCGAATGTTACTTCATAACCTAATGCAGAAGGTTTGCCCTTTGCTGGCCAATTGAAGTTCTTCTTCTTATTTGAATCACCAGTGCACTTAGTCATAGTAACAACACCATTTTGGTTGTTTCTATCGAAACCATTTGCGTAATTTCCTTTTGCTGTACAATTAGTTAACTTATGATTTAATGGATCTAAATGAGCCTTTTCGCCAGATGTCTTATTGTCTACACCACCCATTTTGAAGCCGTTACCATCGCCATAAATACCATCACAATATCCATTGTAATTAGCTTGGCAATTAACTAATGTTACTGCACCATGTGCTGCATAGCAATCCCAACCATCATCAGAATTGTATTCTGCGATACAGCCTTCGAAATAGTTGCCAGTTCCAGAATGTAATTTGCATGCAAATCCATCAGCATTTTCGCCTTTTGCATCAGCATTATATGTTGATTTACAATTATAGAATTTGTTATTTGCACCACCATTACAAATTTGGAAGCCTGCATCATGATTCTTAGTTGCGTTTACATTTCTAAATGTATTATTGCTTCCTTCAATATAAATACCATTGTCAGATGCATTTTTAACAGTTATATATTCAACTGTTGAGCCAGAACCATTAAATGTTAAACCACGTCCGCTTGAACCTGAAGTTTGTGAGAAATCAATTGTACCATTGTTTGTACCCTTAATATTAACTCCTGAAGGAACCTTAACTGAACCAGATTTAACTGTACCATCAATTATAATAGTATATCCTGATTTAGCTTGAGAAATAGCTGATGATAAAGATGTTCCACCATTCTTTACAGTAATAGTCTTTCCTGAAGTTGAACTAGATGAACTTCCTGAAGATGATGATGAACCACTTGAGCTTGATGAAGATGATGAACTTGATGATGAGCTACCAGAAATCCATCCAACATTTGAAGCAAAGCTATTTAAATCCCATCCATTTGATTCGCTCTTATAAGACTTTGAATTAGTATCAAAATATCTATTCATAATCTTAGCTCTATCGCCATATTCAGAAGATTTCTTTGAATCACTCATAATATATGACTTGCCAGATACGCCTAAATTTGA
>JAILBI010000083.1 GCA_024681175.1 Acholeplasmatales bacterium | reverse complement strand
TGGTGGACTTGGCTTATCAGCTCTTCTTCTAAATGAGAATGATAACGAGGCTGTCGTTGCATTTAGAGGTACTGCCAAGGCTGAATGGATCGATGATTTTTTAGGTGCGAATCAGGTTGATTCACTTCAACAAATCAACGCCCTTGAATGGTATAATAAAATTTACGATAAGCATCATTTAGATAAATATTATATTACTATTACTGGTCATTCAAAGGGTGGTAATAAGGCTAAATATATTACCTTATTAAATGATACAGTTGATAGATGTATATCATTTGATGGACAAGGATTTTCAGATAAATTTATTTTACATTATAAAAAAGAAATACTTGAAAGACAAAATAAAATAGAAAATCATAATGTTGATTTTGATTATGTTAATGTATTAATGAATGATGTTGGTAAAAAAATATTTTACCATGGCTTTAATTATGGTGTAGGTGGCTTTGCGGAAAGCCATGCACCAAATACATTTTTCAATTTCACATCACCTGGTATTTTTAAAATAGAGGTTAATCCTGATGGTCAAAGAAAAGAAATGGATGCAATACATCAATTTTTTAATTCAATGATTAGATCTGCAAAGGATGATAAGGAAAGATCTAAAAATAATAAGCTTGTAGGTGATTTAGTTGAAAAAGCCTTTTCGATTGGTCAAGAGATAGATACTGCTTCTTTCATATCATATTTATGTGATGCGATAGGTAATGAAAATTATGTTGATAATACTGCATATTTATTAACATTTATGATTAAATATTCTATTGATAATCCTTTATTTTTAGATTCAATTAAAAAGGTAATGGATTATTTTAAAGCTGAAGCTATATCTAATACAATAAAGATGCTTGAGGATTTATTAAGATCTAAGAAATTAAATTTATTATTAGGATTATCTAATTTCTTAGTCCTTCATGTTAATAAAATAGTTGTTAAAAAGATTCAATCTATTGCGAAAAAGAAATATGATGTTGATTTAACTAAGGAACAAATATCTAAGGTATTAAAAATAATAACTATAGTTAAACAAAATCTAAATACATTAGAATTAACTAGTGGTAAGGAATTAGATATTACACCTATTATTGAAGATGATGATTTATTAGATAATTTAAATATTGTAATTTTAGCAGGTGGCTTATCATTAGAAAAAAATATATCATTATATACTGGATATATGCTTAAGGAAGAATTATCTAATAAAGGTCATAATGTAATATTATTAGATCCTTATATGGGTTATTCTGATGAAGAATTAAATATTAAAAATGCATTTGATAACCCTGATAAATATTCATTACCATTAAATAAAATTGTAGATGAAATACCTGATTTACTTGCAGATAGAAAGCGTAGAATTTATCAATCTAATTCTTATTTTGGACCTAATGTATTACAAATATGTCATCAAAGTGATTTAGTATTCATATCTTTACAAGGAAGTGATGGCGAATGTGGTAAGATACAATCTACATTTGATCTTCTTGGTATAGATTATACTGGTAATGATTATTCTTCTTTATTTAAATCATCAAATAAAATAATATCTAAAGAATTATTAACAAAGAAAAATATACCTGTACCAGATGCATATTCAATAAAAAAGGGTGAAGATATAATATATCCAGATAAATATAATATATCTTATCCTGTAGTAATAAAGCCTAATTCTGTAACATTTAATGTAGGTATATCATATGTTAATAATGATGACATATTCATTAAAGCAATTAATGATGCATTAAAATATGATGATGAGGTTATCATTGAACAATATATTAAAGGTAAAGAATACTGTGTGTCAATGATTAAGGATGAGGTATTCCCAATCCTTGAGGTATTACCATTAATACCTAAAAATGATGATAGTGTTAATTTAACAGTAGTTAAAGCTAAAAGATGTCCTTGTGAAATCAATCCTTCTTTAGCAAACAAATTAACTGATTATGCTAAAGAATGTATGAAGATATTAGGATTAAATAATTATTGTAAAATAGATTTTATCATTAAGGATAATGGAGATATATATTGTATAGATTGTAATGGACAACCTTCATTAAGCCCTTATTCACAATTCTCATCTTCAGCAATTGAATATGGCTATAATTATATATCCCTAATAGAAAAAATAATTAATATGAGTATAAATAAAAAATAATGTAGACTTTTCTACATTATTTTTTCGTTTATTGACCAAGAGATATGTTCTTCTCTTAAAATCAAGTTGTCATGCACCCTATTTGGAATGAGATCTTTTGACACTTCTTTATAATCAATCAAACAAAAATATTCATTGAATGTCATAGTTACTTCATAATTATATTCGACTCGATTATTACGATTGTGAATATGAGTAACTATGTCATAATCATTAGTTCTATCACTATATTTTATAATATAATTGTCATCTTTTTTATTGAATTTTAAATTCGAAACTTCCCAATTTGAAATATAATCTACATAAATATCATCTAGAATATACATATATGGTTCATTAGATTCATATTCTCCATCGTATACAGTACGAGTCAATTCATATCCTACATCATATATGGATTGTTTCTTTCCTTCTTCATTAACCCATTTTCCTTCTTTTTTCTCAATAACTACATCGCTTAAAATAGGTGTGCCATCTTCTTCCCTATAACTACTCTCATCCATAAATCCGTAGAATCCATTTATTTTACAACTATTATAATTTATTATTTTTCTATCATTATATGCTTTTTTAAAATCATCATATGTCAATTCTTCAGATTTACTTTTACAACCTGAAGTAATAAATATTAATGCTAACATTAATGAGAAAGCTAAAACATTTACTATTCTTTTCATATATTCACCTACATTAATAAATCCCATGCGCTTTTGTATTTTTCATATTCTTTGCATAAATCAAAAGTTTTTTTACTATGTTTTGAATTATTAAAATAATCAACAACTATATTGTTTGGTATTATGTAATAATCAGGATTATTTAGTTCATGTAAATGAACAAAAATATAAAAAATATTTTCACCTTTAGATTCTAGTGCCTTATCTCTATTCATAATCCAAGTATCTGTCCCAAACAAAGTTGTTTTTACTTGAATTGCAAATTGTCTTCCTGTAATATCATTAATTGCTAAAATATCATATTTTTTTGCCCCTTTAGGTGTAAAAGCGATTGATAATTGATGCCTAATTAACTCACCTGCCACAAAAAATTCTCCACATTTTCCAATAGAATTTGTATCTATTTCCATTTTATCTAACATTGTTAATCACCTCCTATTGAAGATAGACTTTTTTAATCACCCAAGCGATTTTACACCAAACTGTTTTCTATAAATAGTTTTAGTAAAATCAAACTGAGATGTCCACATTACAGGGCAATTTATAACATATTTGCCAGCATTAAAATTTGTTTCAGAAATATTAAAAGAAGCATCTATATATGTGGCAGTATATGACCCACCTTCTAAAGATATTTCTTTTGTTACAACTATTTTTAACAAAAATGTATTTCTAAGAATAAAATTTGATTTTTTTATTATTGAAACATCCACACATGTTTGATTATCATTTTTATTCCAATATGTGCTATTTGAAAAATTTGTTTTAAAATTATCAGTAAAATCAGCATTTACAATTATATTAACATATTTTGTTTCATTCACATTATTTGTATCATCAGTGGAATCACCACAACTAAACAACGTAATAAAAAGAATAGAAACAATTATGGTTAAAAATAATAATTTGATTTTTTTCATATCACTATCCTCCGTATCACTTATTAAATTTTAAAAATCGTTTGCTTCTAATAATATTGTACCCCCCCCCGCACATTGTCAAGTATTTTGTGTTTTTGCACGAACACTGCGTTTAAAAAAAACCTCAAGTTTAACCGAATCACTTCAGCCAACTTGAGGTCTATCTTTAATTTTTATCCAGTAATATTCATATCATCAACTCAAATTGAGAATAATACTTTACCTCTAACATGCTTTAATTTTAAATATCTAATATAATGGTATAAGTTGCTTTCTCCACTTGGAGCATAATAAGTATAACTAAAAACGAATTTACCCTCTCCATTTGCTTTCATTTCTAATTCTTTATTCTCGAACGTAACCTTTTCAGGTACAGTAGATGTCATACCATATTGATCATAAAATTCATAAGATAATTCTAATGTGAAAACAACATCTTCATAATATGCAAAATTTAGAATGCCAGTATTTTCATATATTATATCTGTGTATTGTGACGCAGTATATTCTTCAACAGTATTTGAAAAATATTTCCAGTAATTATCCATTGTTAATTCTATTTCATATCTATCATTTTTTACTTCATTCGTTGATGAAACTTCATTATCATTTGAAGATGATTTATTATTACATCCAAATAACAAAAGCACAAGGAATAAACTTAATAAAGCCAACTTTTTCATTATAATTACCTCCTATCATTTAAATATTCTTCTATATTATTTATTACCTTTTCGCCAAGTCGATAATAAGCTTCATAGCTTTTACCACCTGCAGAACGATTAATAGTTTTAGTATTATTTAATTTAAATAATTCTTTATCACCAATTGTATCTAATGTA
>JAILBI010000055.1 GCA_024681175.1 Acholeplasmatales bacterium | reverse complement strand
TATATTAATAATATTTAAGCATTCTACCATTTTATAGCCATAATTATGAAAATTATCACTATACATGTCCTTATCACCCATTGATATTTTTGTATAAAGCATTGCACCGGCAGATGAACCTGCATAAATTTTATTAGAATTAATATATTTTAATAATATTTTATCTAAATTATTATTTTTAAATATATTAATTCTAATAAAATTTATGCAGGCTCATCTGCTGGCGCAATGCTTTATACAAAAATATCAATGGGTGATAAGGACATGTATAGTGATAATTTTCATAATTATGGCTATAAAATGGTAGAATGCTTAAATATTATTAATATATCTATTTGTCCTCATTATCAAAATGAAGATTTGATATTTTATAATGATGAAATTAAAAAATATCATTTAATATCATTTGGTATTGAAGAGGATAGCGCTATTGTAATTGATGGTAAGATGTTTTATTCTATAAAAGAGGAGAGTAATTCTATGTCATTTTATTTTGATAATGTAAATTATAAAATGACTTATTTGAAAGAAAATAAAATTTATGAAGAAAATTTCTGTATTAGGTCCTAAGGGAACCTATAGTGATATAGCTTGTAAAAAGTATTTAAAAGAAAATAAATTAAATGATTATGAAATTGTTTATTATAATACGATTATGAAGGCTTGTAATTCAAATGATGATTTGAAATTAGTCCCATTTGAAAACACCTTAGATGGCTTTGTAATGGAAAGCTTAGATACTATTATCAATAATAATTATCATATTATTGATGAAATTAAATTACCAATAGATTTTTCATTTGTTTCAAATGAAAAGGATATTAAGGATGTATCTAATGTTTATGTTCAATTTAAGGCTAAGGGTCAATGTCTTGATTTTTTAAATGATTTTAATACATTAAATACTGAATCTAATGGTCAATCATTAGAATTAATTAGAAATAATAAACAAAAAGGATTTGGAGCAATTGTAATCCCTAATGAAATAAAGGATAATGAATTTAATATTAGAATAGATCATGTTGCAGATATTAAAAATAATGAAACTAGATTTGTTATATTATCAAATGAAAATCAGGCGATAATTGAAAATGATTTTTTAGCTTCAATTGTTATAACATCTACAGTTGATAGACCTGGTATATTATATGATATATTAACTGTATTTCATGATTTAAATATTAATATGAATTCAATATTATCAAGACCATTAAAAACTTTAATGGGTAAATATAAATTTTATATAGAATGCAGCTTTAAGGATAATGGATATATATTATTAAATGATTTATTAAGAAAATTAAGTGTTAATTTTAAAGTAGATTTAATTGGAATATATAAGGGGTGCTAAATGGATATACTTGATATCATTGTTAAAAAGAGAGATGGATCTTCCCTAAGTGAAGAGGAAATTAATTATTTCATCAATAATGTTGTAGAAAAGAAGATACCTGATTATCAGGTGTCAGCTTTACTTATGGCTATTACGTTAAATGGTATGAATGATGATGAAACATATTATTTAACTAAGGCTATGCTTAATTCTGGGCAAAGCTTAGATTTATCATCTATCAATGGTATTAAGGTTGATAAGCATTCAACAGGTGGTGTAGGTGATAAAACAAGCTTAGTTGTAATGCCTATTTTAGCCTCACTTGGACTTAAATGTGCCAAAATGAGTGGAAGAGGCTTATCTTTTACAGGTGGTACACTTGATAAGCTTGAATCTATTCCTGGCTTTAGAACTAATTTAACAGAAGAAGAATTTATTAATCAGGTTTCAAATATAGGTATTGCCCTTGTAGGACAGACAAGAAGCCTTGTTCCTGCAGATAAAATATTATATGCCTTAAGAGATGTAACTGGTACAGTTTCATCTATACCTTTAATTACATCATCTATTTTATCTAAAAAATTAGCTTTATCATCTGATGTAATAACTATTGATGTTAAAACAGGATCTGGCGCATTCATGTCTAATTTAGGTGATGCATTATCATTGAAGCTATCACTTGAAAAGACAGGTGAAAGATTTGG
>JAILBI010000043.1 GCA_024681175.1 Acholeplasmatales bacterium | reverse complement strand
AATATATGAAGAATCAACAAGACTTAATAATATTAATGGTTATCTTATTAAATCTTATGTTGATATCAACTATGAATATACTAAAATCATTAAAGTATTAGATGATATTGCCATCTATACTTTAAATAAAGAAGTTGTAATAAAACCAGAAATTAGTACCATCATATCTAAATTCATAGAGATTTCGGACAAAAAAGACAAATTTGACTTAAATAATATTAATATATAAAAACGCTTGCAAAAATTAATGATTTTTAATAAAATTATATAAAACTTATAAAAATATCTTTTAGAAGGGAAATTGTTTTATGAAAAATACTTCTGATGTTAGAAAAGATAATATATCAATGATATTAGATATAGTAGGTGATGGTGAGGACCATACAGTCTTATCAGTATCAAAAGATACTGGACTTAGTGTTGCCACATGTAACACATTACTTAAGATGCTTGTTCAATCTAAACAAGTAATTGGTACTAAAAGACAAATTAATGGAATTGGTAGATCATCAATTATATATCATATAAATAGCGAATATTATTCATATTTAAATATTCAATATTTTAAAGGTGAAAATAAATATATTTTTACAAGCTATTATTTATATGGCCCAATGAGATTAAAAAAAGAAATCGAAATAAATGGATTTAATTTAGATGAATTGATTGGATATATTAAATCAGTTTTAACTGAAATAAGTGGAATTGCCTTAATTCAAGTATCTTTACCTTTATCTATTTGGTCTGATAGAGATTTAATTAAAAATAAGATAGAAGAAGATATAAAAATAAAAACATTTGTTACAAACAAATATGATTTTATTGCCCAAGGCTTAGATATGGAGGGATTAATTACTATCGTTGATTTAAAGACTACATCACCTATAGTAATTAATATTAAAAATAATTATTTACTTGCCGGAGAACAATTAAAAAATATTAATTATGATTTAGTATTTGGTGATATTAAAGAAAGTAAGAATTTAGCTCGCTGTGTAGCGATAGATATTTTATATACATTCCCTGATAAGGTATTAATTATTGGTGATATTAATATTGATGATTTATTAAATGATATGAAAGAATATACTGAATCACCACTTCCTAAATTTGAACTTGTAGATGAATTAAATACTACTTGTGAAAATGGTATGAATAATTCAGCTAAGGATAAATTAAATAGATATTAAAAATATAAGAGGCTCAAATGAGCCTCTTATTTTGTTTATTCACTTTTTTGTTTCTTTTTCTTAATTATTAATTTATCAAAAGTAGTAAGAAGTGAAGGTAATATAAATATTACTATAACTAATGCACTAAAAGCACCGATACCTAAGGTGAAGATAATTGATGATACAGTACCTTCTGTAATATTACCAATTATTAATGATATTAATACCATAATCGAACCACTAGTTAAAATAGTAGGTAGTGATTTTTTAAAAAGTTGAGGAATACATTCTTTTTTATCATATTCACATCTTACTTCGATATAATAATTACTCATTAATATACCATAATCGACCATACTACCCATCAACATACATTGAACGATAATTAATGCTAAAAAGTACATAGACATATTTGTAATTGCCATATATGTTAGTGTGATAAATACTGAACATTCGATGACTAATATCAATAATGTAGGTATCATAAATTTTTTAAAGCTTATGACGATTACTATGAATATCGCAAGTGCTGAAATAATTGAAATTAATAAATATTCATTGTAGAAGGAAGAAGATAATTCATAGCTCATTGCCTCATCGCCAACTAAATAGAATTTATTTTCAAATGTGTCATTTAATGTGTCATCTAAATCATCAAAGAAATTTGATATTGCTTTAGTTTCAGGTTCATAATTAATATTGAATATTAATCTTGAATGATTTTCGCCAATTAGATTATTTTTACCTTCAGTCATTTGATCTAATGAAGCTTTTAATTTTGTTCTTTGTTCATCTGTTACTTGAGATTTGTATGGTTCTATAGTGATTATTTGGTTTAAAAAAACCATATAATCGTATAAAGCTATAGTTTTACCATCAACATTTTCAGATTCAAAATATAATTGGTAAGTACCTTTAATATAAGATACATCTTGTTGTAAAGTATAAGCCATACCGTTGTAATCAAGTGTCACTCCAAGCGTATTGCTGTAGGCTTGAATAGAAGTTACATGCTCATCGAGACTTAAATATTCTATTACGGTATTAATCTTATTTTCATCTTCATTATTGTAAACCACAACACAAGTAGTTTCATCCTTAAATACATCATTTATTTTATTATGTTCTACATATGAATAAGCTATTTTAGCTTTGTTTTGACCATAGATAACTACCCCAAATAAAATGATGAATAATGCACAGATGAAATATCTAAATTTATATAAGAATTTACCTAATCCATTTAATAATTTATTAAGCATTTGCCTCACCCTCCTTTTTGTTCTTTTTAGAGAGTTTAGCAATTAATCTCTTTTTTTCTGTCTTTTCAATAATTGGATTTAACCAAACTAAAAGGGCTGGGAAAATAGTAAATATACATATTAATGAACATATTACACCCTTAGCTAAAACTAAGCCCATATCTAAGCCTATCTTAAATGACATAAATGACAATGCTAGAAGACCTAAAAATGTCGTTAAAGATGATGCGATAATAGATGAAAATCCATTTTTTACAGTATGCTTCATCGCCCTATTTAAGTCATCTGGATACACAATTTTTTCTTGTCTAAATCTATTTATAAATATAATTGCGTAATCTATTGATAATATCAACTGTAATACGCTTGCGATAGAATTAGTTGTATCACTTACGCTTGGAAATATAAAATTGGTTCCCATATTTATTATAATTGCAACACCGATATTTAACATTATAATGATTGGTTCAACAAATGATTTACATGCTAAAAATAATACTACAATTAAGATTATAAATGCGATAGGTACAAGCTTGCCAATAATATTATTTTGGCTGCCACTATAATAAGTATATGATTTATAATCATCAAGCTTGTTTTCTATTTTATTCATAAGCTTTTCTGTTTTAGCTGTAGATTTATATTTAGTATTAACTACATATAAGCTATAGCCATCTTTATTATATTTTTCTGTTTCATCATGTTCAACTGAATCAACCTTATCATAAGACATGATAACTTCATAAATAATTTCTTTATCTTCAGTTTTAACATCCTTAAACATGATTTTAAAGCTTTCATAATCACTTTCTTGGCTAGTTGTGTCACCAAATTCTTTTTCCATTATATTTAAACCTTTTTTCATATTGGAGTCACTTGGTAAATATTTTGACATATCGTAATTGATATTTGTCAAAGTAGTAGTGAATACTGCAACCAAAGCTAAGACGATAGTGATAATGAAAATATAAAGTTTTTTGTTAACTAAAAAGTTCGATAATCTTTTCATAATACACCCCGTAATAATAATAAACACTCTGTTGATAAATTCAACAATACATATTATAATATTATAAAAAAAATTTAGTAAGTCATAAATAATTACTAATTTGTAAAGATAATAAACAAATTAGGGCTTTTGTGTTGATTAAAGAGGGAATAAATATGGATTTAAGAATTAGATTAACAAAAGAAATGTTAAAAGATACTTTAATTAGATTATTAGAAAAAGAAGACATTAAATATATAACAATTAAAGAATTATGCTTGGAAGCTGGTATTAATAGAACCACTTTTTATAAATATTACAGTGATGTATTTGACGTATTGTATGAAATAGAAAATGATTTGTTTGAAAATGTATCATCTGTATTAAAAAGTAATGAAGATAATAGTGTCAAAGATGTACTTGAAGCTTTAATAGTTAACAATAAATACATAAAAGTATTTTTATTGACTGAAGCAGATGAAAAATTTAAATATAAAATAATAGATTTTATTGATTTTGCTTTTCCTAAAAGAAAAAAGAATAATGATTTATATCGAGATTTTAGTTATACAGGTGTTTATTATTTAATGGTTAATTGGTTAAAAGGTAAATATGATGTCAGTGTAGATGAGTTTGCAAAAATTATCGAAAATATATTTAAATCTATTTATAGTGAATAAGAGATTATGATATAATCTACCTAAGAGGTTTGAATTATGAAAATTGAATTAAAATACGGAGATATAACTTTATCTAAATGTGACGCGATTGTAAACGCAGCTAATTCTAGATTACAGGCTGGAAGCGGGGTATGTGGTGCGATTTTTGATGCCGCAGGTTATGATAAATTACAAGACGAATGCAATAATATAGGTTATTGTAAGACTGGTAGTGCATGTATTACATTAGGTTATAATTTGTTAGCTAAATATGTAATTCACGCCGTAGGACCAATTTATCTAAATGATGAAGTAAGTGAACCACTTTTAAAAGGAGCTTATAAAAAAAGTTTAGAAATAGCTGATAAATATTCACTTAAAAGTATTGCGTTCCCTGCAATTTCAACAGGTGTATATGGCTATCCACTTGAAAAAGGAATTAGAATTGCCTTAAAAACATTTAAAGAATTTAATAATGAAAATGAATCTAAAATAGATATTGTTTATCTATATTGTTACAACAAGAATCAATATGATACTTACAAGAAGATATTTAAGGAAGAGATAATATGAAAATCAAATTAATACTTGGAGATATTGATAATTTTATAGCGTATTATAAGGTATCAATTGATCATAAGTTACCTAAAGAAGAAATATTAAATTCATATAAAAAAGAATTAGATAAAATATATGAGAATAAGATTTGTGTATCATCTTTTAAAATAGGTGGTAATCTCTTCCTTAAATAT
>JAILBI010000037.1 GCA_024681175.1 Acholeplasmatales bacterium | reverse complement strand
ATAGATTATCTAAAGAATTTTTAGATATGATAAATGATATTGAAGAAAATACAAAAGATCATACAGGAACTACATTATCACTTTGTGTAGATTATGGCTCATATGATGAAATTACTACTGCAGTAAAAAATATTGCTAAAGATATTAAAGATAATAAAATTGATATAGATGATATAACACCACAGTTAATTGAAGATAATTTATTTACTAAGGATTATCCTAAATTAGATTTATTAATTAGAACATCAGGTGAACAAAGAATATCTAATTTCCTACTTTGGCAGCTAGGCTATGCAGAGCTTTATTTTACTAATGTTTATTGGCCTGATTTTAATAAAGATGAGCTTGTTAAAGCAATTCTAGATTATCAATCAAGAAATAGACGATTTGGTGGCCTTAAAAATGATAATAAATAAAATAGAGCCTCAAGGCTTCTGCGGAGGAGTTAAAAACGCCATCGATATAGCTAAAAAAGCCATTAAGGATGAAAATAATATTAAACCTATATATCTTCTTGGCTCCTTAATTCATAATGAGCATGTAATGAGATCTTTAGAAGATTTAGGCTTAATATTAATAGATGATAAAAATAAAACAAGATTAGAATTATTAGATGAAATAAAATCTGGCTCAGTCATCTTCTCTGCCCATGGTGTATCAGATAAGGTTTATTTAAAGGCTAAAGAAAAAAATTTAAACATTATTGATGCAACATGTCCATTTGTTAAAATAGTCCATAATAATATTAAAAAATATCTAAATTTAGGATATGATATTATCTATATTGGAACAAAAGGACATCCTGAATGTGAAGGTGTTCTTGGCATAAGTGATAAAATAAATCTTATTACAAATAAGCAAGATGCATTAAATTATCAAAATGATAAAGATAATATTTATTTATCTACACAAACTACATTATCTATTTATGAAATAGATGAAATAATAAATATATTAAAAAATAAAATTAAAAATATTATTATTGATAATAAAATATGTAATGCAACCACAGTTAGACAAGAAGCTATTTATAATGCTAAAAAAACTGATTTATTTATTATTGTAGGTGATCAAAAATCATCTAATACCAAAAAATTATATAATATTGCAAAAGAAAAATTTAATGCAATAATGATTAATGATAAAAATGATTTAGATATTAATTTATTAAAAAATATAAATGAAATATCTATTACATCAGGTGCATCTACTCCTTCTTATTTAGTAGATGAAATAATTGACTATATAAATAAAATTAGTGGATAGAAATCCACTAATTTTTTATATTATCTTTAATCATTTTTAATAAATCATCATCTGATAAACCATAATTATCATAAACATCATTTATAGAACCATGCTTAATTACAGTGTCAACATCAAATGAATAAGGAATTATTTTTGATTTATAATCCTTCTTTTCTTTATATTCTAATAATTGATGGAATAATGTGCCTGATCTTATTATTTGTTCAAAACAAATGATTTTTTTATTCATGTTAAATAATTTATCAAGCATATCATAATCAAGTGGTTTTATAAATCTTGCGTTTACAACCATAACATCTAAATTATTATTTTTAACAATATTATTAATTCTAATAATATCATCACCATAGCCAATAATTATTAAATCATTACCTTCATTTAAAATATCCCAAGATAAAGATACCTCATAATTAATATCAATATCTTCATCTTTTACATATCTTCTTGGATAACGAATAACCATAGGCTTATCTTGTTTGAATGCGAAATTAAATAATCCTACAAGCTCCTTTGAATTTGATGCCATAGATACTATAAAATTAGGCATCATCATGAACATCGATACATCATATAAACCTTGATGTGTAGGCCCATCCTCTCCTACGATACCTGCCCTGTCTATACCAATAATAACCTTTGTATTATTTCTTGCGATATCATTTAAAAAATAATCAAAGGCTCTTTGTGAAAATGTAGAATACATAAGTAATACTACTTCTTTTCCTTTTTGGCTTATCGCAGATGACATTACTGCCGCATTTTCTTCTGCAATACCTACATCAATAAATGAATCAGGATATATTTCACTAAATTGCTTTAAGCATGCACCCTGGCTCATTGCGGGAGTTATTACAAAAAATTCATTATTTTTTCTTTTTTGTAATAAATAATTTGCGCAAACCTCAGAATAAGATATTTCACCATCATGATTATTTAATGGCTTACCTGTTTTAATATCAAATGGTGAAACACCATGATATTCCTCAGGATTATTTTCCGCATAATCATAGCCATGACCCTTTTCGGTTAAAATATGAATTAATAATGGCTCTTTATCTTTTTTTACTCTTTGAAATAATTTAATTAATGATTTTATATCATGGCCCTTATAAGGTCCATAATAATCAAATCCAAAATCTTCAAATATATTATCATGCTGGAATAATGATTTAATTGATTTTTTTACTCTATGACAAAATGAAACAATTTTATTAGGTAATATCTTAGTTAAAATATTTTTAGAATTCATTCTTCTTCCAGAACGCATATGTAAAAATAATTTACTCATTGCCCCAACAGATTTAGATATACCCATTTTATTATCATTTAAAATAATAATAGGATTATATTTTTTATTCTGTCCTAAATAATTTAATCCCTCGAACGCAACACCATTAGTAATAGATGAATCACCAATTACTACAATAGGTCTTTTATTTGAGGAAACTAAAAACCCAGAGGCAGCTGAAATAGATGTTGATGAATGTCCTGATTCCCATACATCATATTCACTTTCCTCCCTTGATACATAGCCAGATAAGCCATTAAATTTTCTTAATGTTTTAAAATCCTTTGCCCTACCTGTTAAGATCTTAGATACATATGATTGATGACCAACATCAAAAATAATATCTGCATCTTCTATATCAAATACATAATATATGGCAATAGTTAATTCAACTACACCTAAATTAGAAGCCAAATGGCCTCCTGTTTTAGATATATTTTCAATTAAGAAATCTCTAATATCTTGGGCCAATGCCTTTAATTCTTTAATCTTAAGTTTTTTTAAAAAGGATGGGTCCTTGATATCTAATAAATTCATAATTAATCCTTTATAAATGGAGGTATATCCTCAAAAAATTTTTTATATAAATCATTATGATGCTTTAAAATATATTTTTTAGAGAAAGAAAAATCACATTTTCTTTCCTTTACATCATGACAATCTGAAGCGATAAAATCTACTAAATTATTATTTAATAAATATTTAATAATCTTAAATCTTTTTCTTTCTTTAAATGAGCCTGAATTTACCTGAATTAAGGCTCCTTCTTTTTTTATATTAAAATAATCTTCTTTTTTTAAATAGCTATATCTTTCGATATGGGCAATAATAGGCTTAAATCCTGATACAACAAGATCATATACAATATCTGATATTGGAGTATCAACCCTTGTAGAAAATTCAATTAAAACATATTTAGAATCATTCATGGTTAATACTAAATCATTTTTTAAATCTTCTATTAATCCTTCATAATAATATATTTCAGAGCCTAAATAAAAATTAATTGGATAATCTTTAACATCTGCCTTAAAATTAGAAAATTTTAAAAATAAAGAATCTTTAGTCTTAATTAATCTATTTTGGTGTGGAGTTAATACAATATTTGATACACCATTTGATATTTCATCTTCAATTATCAATTTTGATGTTTCTAAATCCTTAGAACCATCATCAACACCAGGTAAGATGTGTGTATGTATATCAAACATAATTTCTCCTTTCAATAGACTAATAAATTTTACACTTAATTAATATAAAATACTAGGTTCTTTTAAATAAAAACTTAAAGAAATGACCTAAATTATTAAATATTAATTTAAAGAAATTAACAATTACACATAAAGGATATAAAATATAAAATCTACCTAATATTTTATATCTTATTTTTCTATAAGAATTATCA
>JAILBI010000032.1 GCA_024681175.1 Acholeplasmatales bacterium | reverse complement strand
ATTCATCTAAAATAAAGCACTATCTATCATAATATACCTCTTGAATCGTTCTATTTTTTATGTTATAGCATATTTTTATTATTAAATAAAAGAATAAGGCATAATCTTTAATTATGCCCTAATCTCTCTTTCATTTTTATTTATATATTTGTTAAATATATGTTATAATAAATTAGATATTGTCATTATAGGAGAAAGACTATGAATAAATTAGAAGCAACACAAATTTGGGAAAAATATTATAAAAGAAAAAAATTAGATGCTGAAGAAGAAAAAGCATATCTTGAAGCCTTAGAATTTTTAATTAAAGAAAAGGATTACGAAGCAGCTCACGCTTTAGGATATTATTATGCAAAGGAACAAAGATATGATTTGGCTGAAAAATATTTTAAAGAAGCAATTAAGGGTGAAAATAAAAATGCTTATAGAGATTTAGCATATTTATATTATAATGGCAAAATTAATAATGAAATTGATTATATTAATGCAGCTAAATATTTTGATTTAGCATCAAATAAGGGTTCAATTGATGCTGAAATTAAATTAGCTGAGATGTATATTAAAGGTCAAGGTGTAAGACAGGATGTCGTAATGGCATTTGAATTATTACAAAGTGCAAAGAAGCATGCCCTAGATTTAAAAGAAGATAGATATTTATATTTACCTGAAATAAATGTTTTATTAGTAAGCTTTTATGCATTTAAAAATGATATATCAGGCATTATTGAAGCTTTATATGAAGCAAGAAAATATTTAATCACAAGAATTATAAAAGAAAATAATTTAGATGATTTAGATTTAATGAAAACTATTATTGATGGATTATTTAAATATGATAATAAAATTAAAAATGATGAATGCTTATATAATTTATTCAATTATTTAAATGAAGATGGTAAATACAAATTTAAATATAATGATAAAAAATATGTTATATATTGTGACCATGAAAATAATTCTCCAATAACATTTGAGGATAAATTATTTAATAATGCTCAAGATTTTTTTGAAAATGCTAAAATAGAAGATAAAAATATTTATTTATTAATTAATGATTGTATTTTATTATAATTTTTTTAAGGAGTGTGCCCTATGAAAAAGAAAATATTATTTGCATCAATATTATCTTTAATGCTTGTTAGTGTATCTTGTAAAAAAGAAAATAAAAATGAAACAATTACATCAGATAATACAAGTATTATTACAAGTGAGGATGTATCAACATCTACATCAACAAGTACAAATACAAGCACATCAACACAAACATCAACAAGTACACAAACACAAACTAGCACAACACAAAAAAGAGATATTGAAGGCATTACCCTAAATGATAAAGAAGTTACATATGATGGGCTTGCGAAAATAATTAAAATAGAAGGCACATTACCTCAGGGTGTTACTGTATCATACACATATACATTAAATAATGTAGAAGTTACAAGATGTGTAGATGCAGGGACATATAATGTTAATGCATTATTACATGATGATAATGGCATTTATAATGATTTATCATTAAATGCTAATTTAATAATTAAAAAAGCTAATTTTGATATTAGTATTATTCCTACTACATATACATATGATGGATTATCTCATGAGCCAACTATTAATGGCTTAAATGATTCTATATCTGTATCAAAAATAATTAAGGATGAAAATAATAATATAGTTTCAGATGCTATAGATGCGGGTTTATATAATTTTACATATACATTTAAAAAAGATAATTATAATGATTTAATATTAGAATCCACTGTTACAATTAATAAAGCTAATTTTAATGTAACAGTTGATGATTTAGAAGTAGATTATGATGGTCAATCACATTTAATTATTCCTACAGGTAATTTCACAACAAATGATTATACATATACAATTGTTGATGAAAATAATACATCATATGAAAATGCGGTTGATGCAGGTATTTATTATTTTAATTTTGAATTTAGAAATGATAATTATAATCCATTAAATATTACTAAAACATTATATATAAGTGGTGATCCAGCATTAAAGGATGTTACATTACCTGATGTTGTAGGAAATTATAATGTAGGTGGTGGATATCCAATTAATTGTAAATTAGAAAATTTCTCATCACTTCAGACAAGTGGTTATTCATATACATTTAATTTAGAAAATTATCTAGATTATCCAGGATTATACGATGTTGAATGTAAAATATATAATCCACAGGGCCGTCTTGTGAAAATATTAAATGCAAAAAGAAGCATTTATTATTATTACAATAGACAAGCTGAAGCTTATTATGTTGGTTTATCAGGATATGAAAGAGGACTTGTATGGAGATTTGATATTTATACAAATACTGATGAAGAAGAAACAATATTATCACGAGGCCTTGGTTCATTTAAAAATAATGTATCAAATGTAATAATACCTGGCAATATTATTCAATTTAATTTGTGGGAAGAATCAACTAATACATTTATAACTGAAAATGATAGATATAATTTTACATATCTTGCGGCTGAAACATTTAAAAATTCAACAGCCAAAACAGTATATATCCCAGATACAATTGAATCATTAGGTGAAAGCTGTTTTGAAGGTGCATCTAAATTAAAGGTATTAATTTTACCTAAATCTATAAAAGAAATAGGTGCAAATTGCTTTAAAGATACAACTACAAAATTATTATATCCAGGAACAAAAGAAGAATTTATATCTAATGTAGATAATAATGATACTAATGTAGATCCTGATAATATTTATTATTTAAATGAAGCAAGTGATGCTACAGGTAAATATTATAAGATTGAATTTATTAATTATTATTATCATGTATGTGTATATGAGGATGATACTTTATTAGATAGTAATTCATTAATTTTAAGAACAATGTAATATGATTAAATTAGTTAATAAAGAAGATATAAAAGAAGCAGATAAAAATACCTGGTCTAGAATTAAATCAATTGATTTAATGGAAGATGCAGGCTATAAAATGTTTAAAAGAATTAAAAATAATTTAATAAATAAAAAAATCATAATTATTTTAGGTAAAGGTGGTAATGCAGGTGATGGTCTTGTCGTTGCAAGATACCTTTTTGAAAATAATTATGATGTTTCAGTTTATTTATTAGATGAATTATCTTCTGATGCATTAATAAATTTAAATAGATATAAAGGTAATATAGCTAAAGAATTAAATTTAGCTAATTATGATATTATAATTGATGCCATATTTGGGGTAGGTTTATCAAGATATTTAGATGATAAATATATTAATATCATTAATGAAATTAATGATTCTAATAAATATATCATATCCTTAGATATGCCATCAGGTATCGATGCAACAAATGGTATATCATATGGTGCATATATAAAATGTAATTTATTATTAACAGTAGAATATTTAAAATTAGGATTATTTTTAAATGATGGCTTATCATCATATGATGATTATAAAATAATTAAAATTAATTTAGATAAGCCTAAATATTTATATAATTTATTAGAATTAAATGATTTTAAAAATATATATCCTAAAAGATTAAATAATACACATAAGGGATCCTTTGGTAAGGCATCAATTATTGCAGGATCATCAAAATATCCTGGTGCTTCAATAATTTCATATAATTCATTAATATCATTTATGATGGGACTTGGATATCAAAGATTATATGTAGTTAAGGAATTATATGATAAATATCAATATAATCCTGAAATTATTGTAAATAAAATAGATTCAGATAATGGAATTATTAAATATAATGAAAATGATTTAAATGAAATAATTAAATCATCTGATACTATTTCAATTGGAATGGGAATGGATATTTCAATTGATTTATATAATTCAATTAAATATTTATTAAATAATTTTAAAGGAATATTAATACTTGATGCGGATGCATTAAATAC
>JAILBI010000024.1 GCA_024681175.1 Acholeplasmatales bacterium | reverse complement strand
TAAAATCATGGCTCATCGCTTTGGAGATCCAAAGGAAGTAGCTTATCTTGTTAAGTTTTTAGCAAGTGATGAGGCTAGCTATATCAATAATTCAATTATAAGAATTGATGGCGGACAATATTCAAGCTGTTAATACATTTAAATAACAACAAAAAATCTCCAAGCTATAATTTGAACTGAATCTTGTCAAGTAGACAGTGGATTTAAAAAATAATTAAATAAGATTTGCGGGAATTTGGGCATAATACCTATATTGATTAGGTGTTGTGCCCAATTTCTTTTGTAATCTCCAATTATTGTAATTAAATATATATTCTTCAATTTTATTTGTTAATGCTTGTTCATTATCAAAATGTATTCCATGAAACATTTCGGATTTTAGTATTCCCCAGAACCCTTCCATAGGCCCATTGTCTATACATCTACCAACTCTAGACATAGATTGTACCATTCCATTTTCATCTAGCTTCATCTTAAATATTTTAGATGTGTATTGGAATCCCCTATCACTATGGAAAATAGGATGAGCACCTGGATTAGCTGCTATAGCTTTATCAAATGTATCAAATACTAATTTGTTATTGTTATGATGACTTATTACATAAGATACTATTGATCTATCAAATAAATCTATTATTGCTGATAAATATATTTTTTGTTTTACACCTGGAATCTTAAATTCTGTAACGTCAGTACACCATTTTTGATTTGGATATTCTGCAGTAAAGTTTCTTGCTAGAATATTTTCGCCAACCTGCTCAGGCTTGATAATTACTCTATTAGATTTCTTTCTACGAATTCTTGCTTTTATTCTAAGAGTTTTCATTAGTCTATGAATGTATCCCTCTGAATAATGTGTTTGGTTAAAGTAATTGATATAATAAGTCATTTGTCGATAACCTAATACGCCTTCAAAAGTATCATTATAATCTATTATCAATGCTGCTAATTCATTATCTTGAATTTCCTTTTTTGGAATTGCTCTATTTTTCCATTTATAATAACTAGATCTCGGTATATCCAATGTTTTACATAAGAAATCAACTGTAAAGCCATCTTTTTGTCTAAATTCATCTATCGTTTCGTATTTGTCTTCCTGCCTAACAAGCGAGAATCTCTTTCCATTCGTTCCTGAATTTCTATGTTTTTTTTTAATACTTCGATAACCATCTTGGAACGTTTTAGTTCTTGCTTTAATTTTTCTATTTCGATATCTTTCTTTTCTATATCAGTAAGTTCATGCTTAGGTTCATTAGAAGAAGGACGTCCTCTTGAATCAGAAAGACCATCTTTACCAGATTCATTATATTTTTTTACCCAATTATAAACATTAGCGTATGGAATACTATATTTATCTGCGGCACCTTTAAAATCATTATTATTAGCTAATACATAATTAACTATTTCTAATCTTTCTTCTAATGTAGTCTTTCTTGATTTCATAGTATAGACATCCCCTTTAGGATTGTAATCCTTAATCTCGATGCCTTTATTATACTTTTTTACCCATTTTTTTACAATTGATGGTGCTGAAATAGAATACTTTGCGGCTAATTCATCGTACGACATATATCCAGATAAATACTCTTTAATTACTGTTAATTTAAGTTCTTTCGAGTATTCTTTATTTCTTAGCGAAGAATCAAATGCTTTATCTTTCATAGTTCTATACCTTATAATCCATTGATATATTAAATCATCGCTAGATATACAATATTCATTAGCTAATACTGAAGGCGATTCCCCTTTCAAATACCTTTTTACTATTTCGAGTTTTAATTCTTTACTATATTTAATTTTTCTTCCCATAAAAAAATACCTCCAAAGTAGACTTACAATAATTTGGAGGCATCGCGAATCCCCTAGGGGATTGTCATTCCTTTTCTCTTTTAATTATTTTATTTGTCTACTTTAGAGATATCATATCATTTTATGTCGAGTTTTATTTAATATTAAGCATTTTAGTTAAAGAATCTACACCATTAATTATCTCAAACCTTCCTCTAGTTATTAATGCATCATATTCTTCATCATACAGTTTTTTTAGTTTATTATATGTTAAGTTGATAAATATTTCTTGATTATTTGATATGAATTTCATCAATTCATTATTAAAGAAATCTCTTTTTTCTTTTAATTCTTCATAATTAAATAAATTAGAATTTAAAATCTGATGAATGCCACAAATAGCTTTAATCATGAATTCGTTTATATAAATAAAATTATTTCTTTTTAAGAAATCATATGCATATAATGGACTATAGAAAAAATTGCCAAATTTTTCAACTGTATATGCGTATTTTCTTTTTTTTCTTGTAGTACTATTACTATTATCTTTCCACCAATAGCAATTAAAATCTAATGTGATTAATTTTTCTTCCTTTATTGATGCCATATAACATATTGTATAGTTGGAATCTTCAAAATATTTTAATTTATTGTGAAATCTTATATTATATTTATCTAATATTTCTCTTTTAAATACTTTCCCATGCATCCAAGGGAATGTATCTTTTCCTTTTTTTACAAAAAAAACACTTTTGCCATCAATCTTTTTATCCGTAACTATATTGGTTATAATAAAATCTGGTTCAGCATCTTTTATACAACTAATTAATATGTATAATGCAATATTAGAAGCAAATTCATCGTCTGCGTCCATATACATAACATATGGATTACTTGTATTATCTACCCCTTTTTGTCTTGCGGGTCCACATCCACCATTAAAATCATTTATGAGATATTTTATTTTTAAATTAGGGTAGGATTTTAAAAACTTGTCTGTAAGTAAAACGTTTGAAAGATCATTTACAATTGTGACATTAATATCATTAAAATCAATATTTATTTGATTATTAATTGAATTAAGTAGTGGTTTTATTTTATTATCATCTTCACTATATTGTGGAATTATAATATCTAACATAGTAATCTCCTTAGATTTCTTAATAAATTATAACAAAAATTCTGATATATCCCAAATTTTATTTACTAAATAGATTTTATCATTTATAATAAAGAAGAAGTTAATCTATAATAAAATTAAGAGGAGGTAATTAATTATGGTTAAGTTTTATCGTTGTAAAAAATGTGGGCAGATTGTTGCGATAATAAAGAAGACAAACAGTGATATTGTTTGTTGCAGCGAGCCTATGGAAGAAATTATTGCAGGTGAAGTTGAAGCTTCAAAAGAAAAACATATTCCTGAATATAAAGTAGAAGGCAATAAGGTTATAGTTAATATTGGTTCTATTGCGCACCCAATGGAAGAAAAACATTATATCGAATGGGTATGCTTAATGACTAAATATGGTAACCAACGTCATGTCTTTAAGCCAGGTGATGCCCCACAGGCAACATTTATGATGAATGATGGTGATGAGGTAATCTCTGTTTATGCTTATTGTAATTTACATGGATTATGGAAAGCTTAAATTAATTCTTCAAAATAACATTTTTCTAAATAAGATAAGGAATTTGTCCTTATCTTATTTTTTTCTAATTTATCAATTAATGTATCTTTTTCATCTGATTTTATTTTAAAATCTACTATTACATCATTTGTAAAAGAAGAAGTGATAATATTAATAAATGATAATTTAGTTAAATTATTATATTCTTCATAAGATAAATTAATTCTATATTTTTCACCATCAATAATATTATAAATATTGCATTTATTAATTATTTCATATACACTATCACGATATGCCTTAATAAGACCTGGCTTACCAAGTAATGTGCCACCAAAATATCTTGTGACAATAACTAAAACATTTGTTAATTCTCTATCCTTTAATGCTTCAAGCATTGGCATACCTGCAGTTTTAGCTGGTTCTCCATCATCTGATGATTTCATTATCATATCCCCAATGATATATGCATAACAATTATGTGTTGCATCATAATATTTTTTTCTAATATCTTTTAAAATATCTTTACACATATCCTCATCCTTAACAGGATAAATATTTGTTATGAATTTACTTTTTTTAATTATTAATTCATTATTGTATATTTCTTTTATAGTTTTCATAATACACCTTTTAAATTATTATAAATTAATGTATTTGTTATCGCAATAATGGACTTAAAAATCTTAAAATGATATAATTAAAAAGGTGTATGTTATGAACTATTTAAAAAAAGGACTAGAATTAATAAAACATATTAATAATTTAGGCTATGAAGCATACATTGTAGGTGGTGCAGTAAGGGACGATTTATTAAAAATCGACACATATGATGTTGATATTACAACATCTATGCCACTTGAAGAAATATCAAAACATTTTAATATTATTGATAATGGTTCAAAATATTTATCTATTACAATTATTTATGATAATTATAATTTTGAAATAACTCATTTTAGAAAAGATATATCATATGATGATAATCGTCATCCAAATGTTAAATTAACAAATAATTTATTAGAAGATCTTGAAAGAAGAGATTTCACAATTAATGCATTATTATAT
>JAILBI010000023.1 GCA_024681175.1 Acholeplasmatales bacterium | reverse complement strand
ATTTTATTTAATTATGATGAAATAAAATTAAATGTAAATGTAGATCCTAATGAGGATACTGTTTGGTTAAATAAGGAGCAATTAATAACTCTTTTTGATACTACTAGACAGAATTTAGAATATCATATTAATAATATTTATTCTCAAAATGAGCTTGAAGAATGCTCAACATGCAAAAAAATTTTGCAAGTTCAAATTGAAAATAATAGAGATGTGACTAGACCTACAAATTTATATAATTTAGATATGATTATATCTTTAGGATATAGAATAAATTCCAATTAATGTGATTCTTTTTTATCTATTTCAAAGAATTCTCTAATTTCTTTTAATTTATTTAATGCATCACTATATCCTAAATAATATAATGCACCTAATTTAGACATATCTCCTTCCAATCTTCCAATATCATTTAATGGATGAGATGGGGCAATAACCATTATTTCTTTATTATGATATAGCTCTTCAATTAATTCAAAATCAATATTATATATTTTATCCATATTTTGTAATGATTGAATAAAATTAGGATATTTACCATATATACTATGATTTATTATATTATCTCTTCTTCTATATATTCGTTTAGTTTTTAAAGGAACTCTATAGCCAAGCTCTCTTGTTAAAACTACTAATGTTTTTTTATTAAATGTTAATGCATATTTAATTGGAATACTATCATTACAGCCACCATCTAAATATAAATCATTGCCTATTTTAACAGGCTTAGATATATATGGCATTGATGAAGATGCCATTACAGCTTTAAATATATCTTCATTATTGTTTTCAAAATAATGAATTGTACCTTCCTTAAGTGATGTTGCACCACAAATAAATCTTCTTCCACCATTAAAAAATCTATCTGTATTTAGTGGATATTCCTTATTAAATTGATTAAAACAAAAATTAAATCCTATAAAGCCATTATTTTTCTTATCTCTAAAGGCCTTTAATCCTACCCAGGCAGAATCGTGTCTATGCCCTAAATTAATTAATGCAGCTCTCCCTATATTTCCTGCAATATAATTAACACCATTTAAAGCTCCTGCAGATATTCCAATGCAGGTAGATAAATTAATATCATTATTCATTAAGCAATCAAGCACTCCAGATGTATAAACACCTCTAAATGCCCCACCTTGTAATAATAATAAGCCATCAGTTATATTATCACTTGCATCGCCTTTTTTAATTTTATCAAGATATTCAAACTTTTTCATATATTCACCTTTTGAACTATTCTTGTAATTTATCTTAAAAACTATTAAAATTATATCATAAATGGAGGATAAAAAAATGTGTGTTTTTTGTAAAATTATAAATGGTGAAATACCTTCTAAAAAAATATATGAGGATAATGATGTTTTAGCAATCCTAGATTTATCACAAATTGGTAAAGGTCATACATTAGTACTTCCTAAAGCTCATTATGAAAATATATTAGATATTCCTAATGATATTTATTCAAAGGTAATGGAAAAAGCTAAATATTTAGCTAATGTAATTAATAAAACATATAATCCAGATGGTTTAAATATTTTAAATAATTGTAAAGAAGCTGCAGGACAAAGTGTAATGCATTTCCATGTACATATTATTCCAAGATATAAAAATGATGATTTTGGCTTTAAAGAAGCAAATCATCAAGGATTATATGATTTAGATGAAGTAAGAAATGATTTAATTAAAAATATTTAAAATAAAAATGCACAAAATGTGCATTTTTTATTTTTCTTCTTTAAAAAATGATAATAATTTTTTATTTAAATCATAACCATTTTTTACATATTCTTTTCTTTTCCAATTAGGTGGCATAATTTTAATATATTCATCATATGAATATCTATTATCTAATAATATCGCAAACCCATAATCATCATATCCTCTTATTACACGCCCTACTGCCTGTATAACCTTTGAAAATCCTGGATATGTATATGCATAAGAAAAACCATCATTATATATATTATCATAATAATCCTTTAATATATTATTTTCATCACATATTAAAGGTAAACCTACCCCAACTATTATGACTCCTGATAACATATCTCCAACTAAATCGATTCCTTCAGAAAACATTCCACCCATCACAAAAAATCCAACCTTTGTATTAGATGTATCATTAAATCTATTTAACACCTCTTCTTGTTTATCTAAAGGCATATATGGCTCTTGGATTATTTTTTCATATGAATCATCCTCAGATATTAAATCAAGAACCATTTTCATATATGCATATGATGGAAAAAATATAATATAATTACCCTTTCTTTTAACGATTCTATCAATTGTATCTATTATCATATCAAGGCTAGATGTTCTATCCTTATATCTTGTAGATATTTTATCATTAATAATAATATCTAATTTATTAGGATCAAAAGGAGATTCAAGCTCTAAATATTTACCTTCCCCTTTTGTTAATAAATTAGTGTAATAATTAATTGGATATAATGTTGCAGAAAAAAATACAATACCATGAATTGTTTCTTTAATTGTATCTAATATAAATTTAGATGCATCTAAACAAAATATAGATATAATAATATTTTCATCCTCTTGTTTAACAAACATACGATGAGCTTCAGAAAAATAATCAGAAACATTAATAAAATCTAATATTTTATAAAATGATTCAAATATTTCATCTCTATCCTTTATATGTTTATTTTTAGAATCCTTTAAGATGTCATCTAATTTTAAATATAAAGCTTTTACACTATCGACAAATATCATATCTAATGATTCATCAACATATAAAGCTTTTTCTTTTATTATTTCTCTATATTTATCAAATATATCTAATACATTATTACATTCTTTTCTAATTGAAGGCTTAATACCATTTAATTTAGCACGAAGTGTAATAATATCAAGATAAGATAATTGAGATGAATACATCTCTCTTGATCTTGATACTAAATTATGAGCCTCATCACATAATATTTTAGGTTGATATGTATCATCTTCAAAATATCTTTGTAGGTGAGCATGAGGATCAAAAACATAATTATAATCACATATAATTAAGTCACAATAATATGATAAATATAATGAAAATTCAAATGAGCATATTTTATGCTTCTCAGTATATTTAGATATTATTTCTCTTGAGAAAATATCTTCATTTGTATAAATATCAAGTAATGTATCCTTTAATCTATCAAAATATCCTTTTGCATAAGGACAATTATCAGGATCACAATGACCAACCTTCATATTACAAGCCTTTTTCTTACTTGTAATATCAATAGTTTTCATTTTTAATCCTTTATTTTTTAATATTTTAACTGCCTCTATAGGAGCTGATTTACCAGCTGTTTTAGCTGTTAAATAAAATAATTTATCTTTTTCATTTAATGTTTTTAAAGAAGAAAATATAGAAGCCATTGTTTTACCAATTCCTGTAGGAGCAATAATATATAATATTTCTTCATCCTTTAAGGCTTTAAAGCAAGCCTTCATCATATCCCTTTGGCCCTTTCTTTCTTTTTCAAAAGGAAATTTAATTTTATCAATAGTTTCTTTTCTTTCTTTATCATTATTTTCCATTAATGATAAGAATTTAATATATCCTTCTAATTCTTTAAATGTATAATCTTCTAAGGCTTCTATATCCATTAAATAATCAAAATCTTTAGTTTCATTATCAATTGTAGATATATATGTTAATCTTAAATGTACCTTATTTAAATTATTTTCAAGACCATATAAATAACCATATATCATTAATTGAGCCTTATGGCTTGAATATTCCTTTTCAATTGTATCAAGCTCTTCTTGGGTAGATTTTATTTCATTTATAATATAACCATTATCTTCCTTAATTAATCCATCTATAAACCCATGAAGAATATAATCCTCATTTAAATAAGAAACATTACATTTAATATAATATTCCTTAAAGGAGCCTATTGGATATTTATTTTGTAGATATTGATGACATTCTACTCCCTTTTTTTCATCATAATGTGATAATGATAAATCACCTTCACTTGATGAAAAATAAGCAAGCTCCTTTACGGCAATATTTTTCATAATTACTTCCTTAATCTAATTCTTCATGACCATTATATAAATTATAATATCTTCCTTTTAAATTTAATAATTGATCATGGTTTCCAACTTCTATAATAGTACCATGCTCAAGGACAACAATTAAATCACATTTTCTAACTGTAGATAATCTATGTGCAACTATAAATGTTGTCTTTTCTTTCATTAAATTATATAAGCCCTCTTGTATAAAGCTTTCCGTTCTTGTATCAACCGATGATGTAGCCTCATCAAGTACAATAATAGGTGACTTTGATATACAGCATCTTGCGATATTTAATAGCTGTCTTTCACCTTGTGATAAGCTTTCACCATCATTTTTAATTAAAGTATCATATTTATTTGGCAAATGAGATATAAATCTATCTGCACAAGATAATTGTGCTGCAGCATAAACATCATCTTCATTTGCTTCTAAATTACCATATAATATATTTTCTTTAATTGTTCCTGTAAATAGATGTGTATCCTGCATAACATATGAAATATTTCTTCTTAAATATGCTTTATCATATTCAGTTATTTCATGTCCATCAAGATATATATGACCATCATTATAATCATAAAATCTATTTAAAAGATTTGTAATAGTTGTTTTTCCTGCACCAGTTGAACCTACTAATGCAATTTTAGTACCTTTTTTAATATCTAAATTAAAATGCTTTAATACCATTACATCCTTAATATAACCAAATGATACATCATCAAATTTAATATCTCCGTTAATTGGATAAAATTGTTCACCATTATTTTCTTCTTCTTTTTCATCTATTATTGCAAAAACACGCTCTGCAGATGCTAAAGATGATAAAATAACATTTGTCTGCATAGATATATCATTAATTGGTCTATTATATTGTCTTGTGTATTTTAAAGCAATAGTTAATCCACCAACTGTAAATGTACGATCAATGATAAACTTACATCCTAATATTGCAACAATAACATATATTACATTACATATTTGATGTGTTATAGGACCAATTAAACCGGATTTAAATTGGGCCTTTGCTTGATAATATTTTAAATTATCATTTAGATATGAAAATTCATCAATGCTTTCATTTTCATAATTAAATATTTTTACAACCTTTTCTCCTTCAATCATTTCTGAAACATAGCCATCAAGTGTACCTAAGGCTCTTGATTGACCACGGAAGGCTTGGGTTCCTGATTTAATAATTCTTTTTGTTAAAAACATTAATATAGGTGTTGCTAAAACAACTATTAATCCTAAAATATAATTTACATATATTAATAAGAATATTGTTCCAACAATCTGAATAACACCTGTAATTATTTCAACTAATGTTGTATTTAGCATTTCACCAATGTTATCTACATCATTTGTAAATCTTGAAATAATATCACCTGTTTTATTTTTATCAAAAAATGAAATAGGTAATCTTTCTAGCTTATCATATAAATCATTTCTCATTCTTTTTAA
>JAILBI010000021.1 GCA_024681175.1 Acholeplasmatales bacterium | reverse complement strand
ATAATTTCTATCTTCTAATACTTCTTTAGAATAAATATCTATTTTAGCTAATGCAGGATAAGCTAAAAGATCATGATTACCATAAATAGGTATTATATTATCATGTTCCATCATATGTAATAATATCTTCATAGGACTAGGCCCTCTATCACAAATGTCACCTAAAATATATAAAATGTCTTTATCACTAAAATTGATTAATTCTAGCATTTTTATATATTCTTCATAACATCCATGAAGGTCTGACATAACATAAATCATAAGAATACCACCTTTCTTTATTTTACATCATTATTCCAATTATTTCATCCACTAAGGCGGTTGTTATTTTTATTCTTCTAAGCTTTGCTCTAGCTTGCACTCTATCTAATATTTCTATTGATATATCTGGATTAACTCCTCTTTTAATCTTTTTAGACTCATTAACCACATACTCACATATTTCATCATCAATATTGTTAATCATAAAATTTTTTAGTATTTTAATAACAGTTTCATTTGGTAAATCAGCTATATGAATAGGAGAAAATCTTCTTGTAATAGCTAAATCAGGCTTTACATATCTTTCATATTCTTCATTTGTTGTGGCACCTATTACAATGATGTTTCCTTTAGACAAATTTGTTTTTAATAAATCTGATATAGATGAGCTATCTGGTCCACATGTCTTTTGCATCAATGTATGGATTTCATCAATAAATAACACAATCGGTTTATCAGTATTATATCTATTGAAGGCAGTAATTAGTTTAAGTATTTTATCAACTTTTAATTCCAAATCTCCCCTATATCTTGTTCCTGCCAGTAAAGACGTTGCATTAAATTCCAATACATAACAATCATTAATACTTACTTTTGCAAATTCTTCTACTATTGCAGTTTTACCTGAACCAGGATTACCAACTAATAATGTGTTTTTCAATCTCTTTTTATATAAGGATTCTTTTAATAAACTCAGTTCAGAATCTCTTCCTTCAAGCTTGAAAAATATATTAATAAAAGGCTTTGTTAAAAATCCTTCACTTTCATTAATTAGATCATCAATTGTTAAATTTTCTATTTCTTTATCCATAACATTTACCTTTTATTAACTGTGTTACCAATAATATATGCAATATCCATTACTTCACTAATTTCACTTAATATTGATTTTTTAGGCTTAGCTACTTCAGGTGTTTCTTCTACAATAACCTTTATTCCAGAACAATCAGCTATAACATCAGCATGTTGCTTCGCAGTAGCATAATCTTCCAATTCTTCTAAATATACAGTCCTTTCATTATTTTTATCATAATGAACTACATCATATGTTTTCATGATTTATACCTCCAAAAGTTTGTATTCTTTAAATATATCTTTTATTCTCTTTTTTGACGCAAATGCTCGTCTATTTAAAATAAGCTCATGTACATAATCCTGCATATATTTAAAATCATAAAAAAATAAAATAGGTAATTCCAATTCATTTATATACTTATTCATCATTTTAACTGCTAAAACTCTAAAATATTGGGCAAGTAAACTTGTGCCATTATCAAATAAATATACTAAATTAGTGAATTTTATATTCTTCGTAGGTCTAAATTTATAAATATACTGTCCTATTCCAAATATATGTGTTATTTCTTGTTTTAGATCAAACCAATCCTTTTTATTTAATAATTTATGTTCCTCTCCATATTCTAATATTTCATTTACTAGCATTATAAAATGTTTGGCAAATATTAAATTACCATCAAATCTAATTTTACAAACATCTAAAACAGATTCACCAATATTATTATTTCCATCCAAATAATAATCATAATATTTTTTAGATATATCATCTTTTTTGTTATAACTTTGTTCAGTAAATTTTGATTCAACGAAATTTATATCTTCATTTTCATAATAAACATCCATATTAGGCTGTGGAACTACATAGCCATGAATAGACTTTAATCCAGGTAAAAAATATTCAAATTCTATATCTTCTATATTTCCATCAAATGCCATCCATGAAAATAATTCAAA
>JAILBI010000018.1 GCA_024681175.1 Acholeplasmatales bacterium | reverse complement strand
AATTGCAATACCTTCTCCTTTGCCCCACCACATTAAAGGATTATATCTATGAGTATCTATATTAATATTTTTAAATAATAAATTATTAATATTACCACAATCTCTAGATTGAATAGATATTCCTCTATTAGAATCATGAATATCAATATTTTCAAATGTAATATTATTAAAGCTACCAACAGTTTCAGTTCCAATTTTTATCGCAGCTGACGTTGATTGTAATTTTGAATTTCTTACATAAATATTTTTAGAATTACCATATTTATTACCATATTTAGTTGATTTAATTACAATTGAATCATCTGCAGAAACAATATCAGCATTATCAATAATAATATTTTGTGATGAATCAGGATCGATTCCATCACAATTAAGCATTTTAATATTATTTCTAATTTTTATATTTCTTATTAATATATTTTTAGAGCCTACTAAATGAATAGTCCAAAATGCTGATTTTTTTAATGTTATATTTTTTATGATAATATTTTTACAACCTTCAAAATAAATAAGTGGCATACGAGGGTAAAATGCGCCTTCTATTGCATCTTTCATCACTTTACCATAAAACATCTTCTCTTTACCATTAATGATGCCAGAGCCAGTTATTTTAATATTTTTCTTATTTTTAGCATATAAGAAAAACATTGAAGGATTACCATCATAATCACAATTTTCCCAAGTAGGTCTATTTAAATATCCTTTTTCTCTATGATATTTATCTAATAAATTAAAATCATCTATAGGGGAAATAACTGCACCCTTATTTAGATGAATATTTATATTTGAGCATAGCTCAATATAACCTAGGCTATAAATACCTTTATTAAATATTAAGGTACCACCTTTATTTTTCTTAATAATAGATATAGCCTTTAAGGCTGCATCATAAGAATTAATATTAAATTTTTGCATTATTTTTTTAATTTCTATTTTTATCATAATTTAATTATAAAAAACTAATGTTTTTTTTACAAGAAATGCATAAATAATTATATTGAATTTTATTCTTGCATTTGATTTTTATATTTGTTATAATTTTAGCCGTATCTATACCGGAGGTGAAAGTATGGCAAATATTAAACAGCAAATTAAGCGTGTACGTACAAATGAAAAGGCAAGACTTCAAAATGCTTCTTTCAAATCATCTATGAAAACAGCAATTAAGAACGTTTACGCTAGCGTAGAAGCTAAGGATAAGGAAAAAGCTGTTGCTGCACTTAATTTAGCAAATAAGAAATTAGACAAGGCACAAGCAAAAGGTCTTGTACATAAGAACTTCGTTGCTAGACACAAGAGTGAACTTGCAAAAGCTGTAAATAGTCTTAATTAATTTATATTAATAAACAAAAGGACACAAGTATGTGTCCTTTTTGTTTTATCTTAATAAATATAATTCTAAAGCCATATCTTCTTTTATCTTACCGCTTTTAATATTGTAATCTAATTTATTTAATTGATTTAATTTTATTTTAATATCATCTAATGTTTTACCCCTAACATTTTGAAGCATATAATATGCTCTTCCTCTTGATACACCAAAGATAGTCATTAAATCTTCTTCTTTAAATCTTGATTTAGCTAAAATATATGTATCATACATTTCAATAAATTTAGATTGTAATGCATAAATTATTTGAGAATCCTTAACACCTAATTTTCTTAAATCATCAAGCATTTGAAATACCTTCTTCTTATTATTTAATAATACCTGATTAACTAAATTATATGTTGCATCCTCTAATGGTCTTGAAATAATATCTAATATATCCTTTTCATTAATTGTTTTTTCATCACATTTATAGCATTTTAATATTTCAATATTAGAATTTAGCATTGAATGTGTAGGTGATGAATTTAATAATAACATTACTGCCCCATTATTAATTTTATAACCATCATCCTCAAATGATTTTAAAATAAATTGTTCTGGCTTTAATGATTTAGTATTTAATGAAATAAAATTAGATATTTTTTTAACCTTATCATATGATTGTGATTTATTAGCTTCAGTAGAAATGAATACAATATAATTTTTATTATCTTCATCATTCATTGAAGCTAATAATTCAGTTAAAGAATTACCTTTAACATCTTCTAAGCATTGGGCATTTTTAACTTTAATAAATTTAATTTCATCAAACATTGATATGGTTTTTATCTCATCAATAATATTATATATACTATCAGATGATAAATCATATTCAATAACTGATACATTATCATTTATTTTATTTTTAATTTCTATTAATTTGTTATTAACAAGACTATAATCATCTGTTTGTATAAAATAATTATTCATTATAAATTACCATTAACTTTTTTAATAAAATTTGAAAGAGAATCACTATAATCATATTCTCTTGACATATAGCTCCAATTTCCACCTATTTTAGATGGCATATTCATTCTTCCACATTCATCATCTAATCCTAGATAATCTTGTAGTGGAATAATTGTATAATCTAATTTTAAATTAAATATAAATTCAATTATTTTTAAATTAGGCTTATCATAAAAAGATATATTACATAATTTATCAATTATATCCTTTTCTCTTTTTCCTAATGTATTATAAAATGACATTAATGTCATATTATCATGTGTTCCTGTATATATTACATTATTTTTATTAAAAGGATTTTTCTTCTTTATAGGACAAATATTATCAAATCCTAATTCAAATTGAAATATATGCATTCCAGGATATTTAGTATCCTTCATTAATTTAGTAACATCATCTGTTAAGAATCCTAAATTTTCAGCAATAATTTCTCTTTTACCTACTTCTTTTTCAAGTACTTTAAAGAAATCAATGCCTACACCTTTTTCCCAATGACCATTTTTCGCAGTCTTATCGCCATAAGGTATTTCATAATATCCTGCATAGCCTCTAAAATGATCTAATCTTAAAATATCATATAATCTTAAGGCATGCTTCATTCTATTTACTAAGAATGAATAATTATGCTTCTTTAAATAATCATAATCATAAATAGGATTACCCCACAATTGTCCATCAGGTGTAAATCCATCAGGTGGACATCCTGCAACAAATGTAGGATTAAATTTATTATCTAATAAGAAGCATTCCTTATGTGCCCATACCTCTTCTGAATCATATGCACAATATATAGGTAAATCACCCATTATTTTAATACCTTTCAAATTGGCATATTCTTTTAATTTAAACCATTGTGTATATGCTAAATATTGATAAAATTGATATTCTAAATATAAATCCTTAAATTCATTTTTAGCCCAAGCTAATGATTCAGGCTTTCTAAATTTAAAATCATCATAAAAATTAGCTAAGCCATTTAAATTATCCTTTGCATGAATTTTATGAAGCATCATAAATAATGCATAATCATCTAGCCAAGATGATTCAGCATTAATAAATTCATTAAATTCTTTTTCTACTAATTTTCTATTTAAAAATGCTTTATGTAATATTTCATATCTAGTATTATATAAAAATCCATAATCTACTCTTGGATATTCATGTAATATTAAATCTTCTTTTTTTATTAATTTTTGTTCTACTAAAATATCTAAATCAATAAAATAAGGATTTATTGCATAAGATGATGTAGCTTGATATGGTGAATCTCCATATGATGTTGGTCCAAGTGGTAATATTTGCCAAATATCCACCTTACTTTTAACTAAAAAATCTACAAAATCATATGCCCCTTTACCAAATGAGCCAATTCCATATTTGTTTGGAAGTGACGAAATATGAAGTAAAATGCCGTTCTTCATTTTTCTTCCTCCTTAATTTCTTTTAATAATTTCTTTTCTTCTTCTGTTAAATTTCTTTTTTCTAAAAGATCTGGTCTTTTATGTAATGTTTTTCTTAAGCTTTCTTTTAATCTAAATTCTCTAATATCTTTATGATTACCATTTGTTAATACAAAAGGTACTTCCTTACCTAAATATGATAAAGGACGTGTATATTGAGGGTATTCTAAAAGACCATTAGAAAATGAATCATCCTCCCATGATTCCTTTCTAATAGCGTCATTTAATAATCTAGTTACTGAATCGATTATTACAAGTGATGCAATCTCACCACCTGTTAATACATAATCACCAATAGATATTTCATCATCTACATAGTCTCTAATTCTTTCATCAAAGCCTTCATAATGACCACATATTAATAATAATTCCTTTTTATCCTTTAATTCTAATGCAATATCCTGATTATATGTTCTACCCTGTGGTGTCATTAATATTTTGTATGTATTAGAATTTGAATTATCCTCTATCGCATCATGCAAGATATCACATTTTAATACCATTCCTGCCCCACCACCATAAGGTGTATCATCAACATGATGATGTTTTTCTTTTGAATATGTTCTAATATCAACAAATGATATTTCAACAATTCCATCATCAATTGCACGCTTAATTATTGATTCATTTGTAAATTCCTTAAACATATCAGGAAATAATGTTAAAACAGTTATTTTCAAAATAATCCCTCAATTTCATTAACAATGATATTATCATCATTTATTTCTATAATAAATTCATCAATCATAGGTACAAGCTTTTCTTTACCATTTACATCAATAGCTAAATATCTTGCAGAAGGTAGGTCTAAAATATCCTTACAAATACCTTTTTCTTCTCCATTTTGATTAATAACCTTTTTACCAATTATTTCATCATAATAATATTCACCTTCATCAAGCTCTTCTCTATCTTCTTCAGATATATATAGATAATCTCCATGATATTTTTCTACTAAATTAATATCTTCCATATTTTCAAATGCAATATATAAATAACCATTAGTTTCTCTTTTTTTAGATATAGTTACCTCTATATAATTTTCATTATGTAAAATATAAACCCTTTTACCTTTTTCAAATCTATCAAAATCAGATAGATTTTCTACCTTTAATTCACCTTTTATTCCAAATGTTTTTAATATATGTCCACAACGATAATATTTCATATAAAACCTCTTTAATTTATTATACTATAACTTAACGATTAAAAGTATTAAGAAAAACAAAAAAATCAGCAATAAGCTGATTTTAGTTGTTTTCTTTAGATGTAATATCTAAATGGATTCTTTTTCCTTCTTTAGAAGCTGCAGCATATAAAATAGTTCTAACTGCACGTGCAATCATGCCACTTTTGCCAATAACTCTACCAAGGTCCTTTTCATTGACATAAGCCTTATATTCAAGATTATTATCATCCTTTGATAGGTTTTCAACTTCTACGTCTTCTTTTATAGAAGCTAAAGGAAGAATCAATTGTTTAATTAATTCTTCATAATCGATCATAAGTAGCCTCCTACTTAGTCATTACGTTCTTTGCAACAAGAATGTTCTTAACTGTGATTGTAGGTTTTGCACCTTTAGCAAGCCAAGCCTTGATGTTCTCTTCCTTTAATGTAACTGTAGCAGGATCTGTTGTAGGAATATAAGTTCCTAAAATTTCTAAGAATCTGCCGTCACGAGGAGAACGTGAATCTGCCGCAACAATACGGTATTTTGGATCTTTATGAGAACCAAATCTTTGTAATCTAATTTTTACCATAATAATACACTCCTTTTCTCAAACAATGATATTATATCATAAAAAATAGTACTGTCAAGTATTTTATCTTGACATTATATTATTTAAAAATATTAAATCTTTTTGATTTGCCAAATTTAGATGAAATAGATTCCTTTATTTTATTAAAATCTTCATCTAATTTATTATTTAATTTATTTTCTAAATTAATATATTCCTTTACTTCTTCTT
>JAILBI010000006.1 GCA_024681175.1 Acholeplasmatales bacterium | reverse complement strand
TTATGAGGATGTAAGAAAATTTGGTAGAATGAAATATGTTATATCAAATGATATATTTAAAGAAGAGCCTTTATCATTATTAGGATGGGATCCTATATTAGATGATCAAATTGAAAATATTATTATTTATGATAAAATAATAAAAAGTAATGCGCCTATTAAAGAATTATTATTAAGACAAGATATTATTACAGGCCTTGGTAATATTTATGTAGATGAAGTATTATTTAAATCTAATATTAATCCCTTAAGAAAGGGTAAAGATATTTCTTTAGAAGAGACAAATAAAATTTGTCTTAATTCTAAATTAATATTATTAGATGCAATAAAGCATAAAGGAACAACTATTAAATCTTATACATCATCTTTTCATGTGAAAGGTGAGTATCAGAATTTTTTATCTGTTCATACAAAAAAAATATGTCCTCATTGCAAAATGACACTAACTTGTGTTAAAATACAAGGTAGAACGACTTATTATTGTGAAAATTGTCAAAGGTAAAGCTTAAATGAAAAGAATTATCGGAATTACAGGTGGTATTGCATCTGGAAAGAGCAATGTTGCAGGTGTAATTGAAAAACTTGGATATCCTGTAATAGATTGTGACAAGATTAGTTATGAATTATCTAAAAAGAACGGACCATTATATAAAGCTATTTTAGAAAAATTTGGTCCTAATTATTTATTAGATGATGGAGAATTAAATAGAAAAAAATTAGGTATTTTGATATTTAATAATTCATCTGCGAAAAATTTGATTAATGATACTACACATCCAATAATCAGAGAATATTTACTTGAAGAAATCAAGAAAATACCTGATGGACTTGTGTTTATTGAAGTTCCACTTCTTTATGAAGCGAAATTCGATAATATTTGTGACAAGGTTATATGTGTCTTTTTAAAGAAAAAGTACCAGGTAGAACGCTTAATGCAAAGAGAAGGAATTGATGAAGATTATGCTTTAGCTAAAATTCATTCTCAAATGGATCTTTATCTTAAAAGAGAAAAGGCAGATTATGTAATTGATAGTCATGGATCTTTCGAAGAAACTGAAAAAGAAGTGAAAAATGTTTTGGAAGATATATTGAAGGGGTAGAATTATGACAGTAGTAGAAACAGGTGAAAATCAGAAAAAGTTAATTTTGCAGACACATTATTACAAAGCATCTTATGATCAAATCAAGAAGGTATATTTAGATTATCTTGATGAATTAAATCACAATGTTGTTTCAGTAAATGATGATTATACAGAAGTATATTCTGAAATTCCTCATATGGAGGTTATTGCAAAAATCATTATGCAAGATCCTGAAGAAACATCAATTGATTTTGAAATTCATGCTGATTTTTTAGCTGGTAATAAGGGTAAGGCTGAAAAGTTCATTACAAATGTCTACAAAAAGATTGAAGCACAATACGAATTTAAAGGTTCAGCACTTCATAAATAATTTATATGCAATTTGACATTAATAAAGAATTCACTGTATATTCATCTTTCACATTATCATTAGATGATTTAGATGTTATAAATTTACTTTATGAGCCATTAATTGGTAAAGATGCAGTAAGCTTATATTTAACGTTGTCATCAATGATTAATAGAAGAAATATGAGAAGTGAAAAAATGTCGCATCGTTGTTATTTCGACCTATATTCTCTTAAGCAAATTACATTCTTGCATGCAAGATATAAGCTTGAGGGTATAGGTCTTTTAAACACTTATAGCGACAATAATGACCAATTTATTTACTTACTTTGTGCTCCATTAACTGCAAAAAATTTCTTAAAGGATGCGATATTAGGATTATATTTATATTCTCAATTATCCAAAGAATCCTTTGATTTTATCACTTCACATTTTAAAATTGAAAAATTAGAAAAATCATCTTTAAATAATATCACTAAAACATTTGATGAGGTTTACACATCAAAAATTGAGAAGCAGCAAACATATGAAAAATTCCAATATTTATTAGGTAAAAAGCCTGGTAAATCAATTAAAATTAAAAATAATAGCTTTGATTTTGATAAATTCTTAAATCAAATAGATAAGAATTTATTAGAAATGGGTGTTACAAAAACATTTGAAGAACAAATTAAAAATCTTGCCTTTGTCTATGGCTTTGATGAATATGATATGGCAGGATTATATGGTGATTCAATAAATCATTCATGCTATTATGATTATAAATTATTAAAGAAAAAGGCTAATGTTTTATTTAATTATAAAAAGAACATGAAAGGTCCTTTATTAAATGAAAAGGATGAAGATGATGTTAAAGATGATGATTTAACATCATATTTAGAAAATACATCTCCATCTGAGCTATTAGAAGATGCCCTTGGTGATTATCCAGTCAGATATTTAGAAACAATTAATAAAATATATACAACTATTAATCTACCAAAAGGTGTTTTAAACGCAATGATTATCAAAATATTAAAGGATAAATCAGGCGAAATGCCATCTTGTGCATATTTTGAAAAGGTAGCTCAATCTTGGATTGCAGATGGTATCTTATCAACTTTAGATGCAATAAAATATGTAACAGGTGCTAAGGTATCTAACAAAGAAGAAAAAACTCTTGAAGAAGAAGGAATAATTATAAAAAGATTATGAAAAAAATAGATTTAAATTCAGATTCTAAAGCTAATTTAAAATTTATAGAGGATTTAAAAAAATTAATGCCAGAATATGACATTAATGTTTTTAATTGTAATTCCTTTAAAAGAGTTTATGATGAAAAAAATAATTGTAAAAATTGTAAAAATATAAATGAATGTAAAAATCTAGATAATAGATGCCAATATATTTATGAGGATGGTTCATTTATTTTAAAACAATGTGATAAATCAATTAAAGAAGATGAATTAAATCGTAAAAATTCTTTAATTAAGACATTTTATTTACCTAAAAAGGTTTTAGAAGCTGATATTAATGATTTTGATTTAATATCAGATTCAAGAAAGAAAATATATAATTTTACTCAAGATTTTATATTAAGCATTAAAAATAATGAATATCATGAAGGGTTATATATTTATGGTGGCTTTTCTAAAGGTAAAACATTTGCCTTATCTATGATATCAAAAGAAATTGCTAAGGTAGGTAAAAAGGTATTATTAATATATTTCCCTGATTTAGTATCTGATTTAAAGGGTGCGATGAACACAGGAAGATATGATGAAGTATTAAATATGCTTAAAACAGTAGATGTTTTAATGCTTGATGATTTTGGTGCTGAAAATATTACACCTTGGTTAAGAGATGAAGTTATCTCACCTGTAATAAATTATAGATTACAGGATGAAAAGCCTACATTTATTTCATCAAATTTAGATGAAAATGAATTAATTTCACATTTAGCTATAACTAAAAATTCATCTGATATGATTAAATCAAAAAGAATTGCTTCAAGAATATTTGCTTTAGCTAATTATATTTCATTAGATGATACAAAAAAGATTTATCAAAGATAAAAATATTA
>JAILBI010000267.1 GCA_024681175.1 Acholeplasmatales bacterium | reverse complement strand
TAGTCTAATATGTTAGGTAGATATAATGTGTCTTCTAGACAGGATTTAGGCAACTTTATCAGCATTATATCTATGCCGTTATAGTCTCTATAACGATATTAGAAGTTAGAATCTTATGATTTTAATCATGAGAGGTTCAATATATCATATTAATTTGAAACGAATAATAATCTACTTTTAATCCAAGCATTCATGAAAAATCCTTTTTAATTCATCCTTCTCTTCAATTGGTTCAGTCTTATATTTATCTAATAATTTAAGACATTTAAAATCATCAATAATACTACCATCTAATAATTCATCTAAATATCTATTATATTTATCAGAATTATAGCATTTATAGCTTAAAATATACTTAAAAATATCCGCTTTAATTTTATAATTGATATCATATTTATATCTTCTTAATATGATATCAAATGATTCACGCCTTGTCATAAAGCTATCTGCTTTAAGTGCCTCTTTTGCGAAACCATTAAATAAGCTATCATCATATTTAGAAAGATATTCTAATCCATTAAAAAAATAATCTTTTCTTAAATAATTATTTATTTTATCGACATCATACAGCTTATTTGTTTTTAATAATAATTTAAAATAAGCCTTTTCTTTAACACGATCATCTACATTAGGACATTCATATATTAATAATAGATAATTAGTTAATCTATCATCATTATAATAATCTAATACTTTATTAAATAGAAAATTATTATAACTAGATAGATCAAGAATAATATTAATAATTACTTCACTTTCATCCTTATTTATAACAGATGGTACAGGTTCATATGCAGTATCCCTATTTACATAATATATAAATGTATTTAATAATCTTTTAAATTCTAATGAAGGATTTTTTATTAGTGGTTCATAAAATCTTTTAACCTCATCATCTCCTCGAGATGAAATCAGACCTAATTCATCTGGCTTAATTGGTATATTATGCTTTAATTCTCCAAATACAGAAATCTCATTATTATATGAATCATAAAATAATCCTGATTTATAATCTAGTGTAATAATACATTTGTCTTCATTAAAGCTCATTCTTTTAAATTCTTTTATCCTATCCTTATCAAATGAATATTCATAATATTTATCTGAAAAATCATTTAATATCTTTCTAAATTTATTTTTATTTAGATTATTAATCTTATAAAAGAATGTAGGAAAAAATGTGTAAACAAATTGCCTTTCAGTTTTTCTATTAAACCTAAAATATTTATTTAAATAGTCTCTTAATTCCATAATATAAACCTCATATTTTATTATATGATATAAATAATATTTTTCAAATAAATAAACCGCGCCATAAATATGACGCGGGTAATAATTATTTGCCTAGAATCACGACATTTCATATAATTAATTAAAATAAAATAATTCTTCAAACTTTTTATCTAATGCCACACATAATAATAAGGCAAGCTTTGCTGTTGGTTCATACTGACCAGTCTCTATTGAACTAATTGTATTTCTAGAAACACCTACTAATTTTGCCAAATCATTTTGTGATAAATTCTTTTCTTTTCTAATCTGAGATAAATTATTATGTAAAGTTAATGCATTATCCATATTATAATACCCCACATAATTGTAAAATCCAAAGAACAAGCATACTAATTGATAAAACACCCCAAATAATTAAAGGTATTAATTCATGTTTTTTTCGCAATTTAATGTATTTAACTAAAAATATAACAAATGCCATAGAAAATAAAGCAAAATCAGCTCCTCTATTTACATTATGTAATACAAATCCATTTATTGTATCAACTAAGATAATTATAATAACACCAACTGAATATGCAATCCAACTACCATCTTTTTGCGCAGATTTATCAGCAAGATCCTTTCCTTTATTTTCTTCTTGTGCCTTTAGAAATATTTCATCTTTATTCATTTTATTCCTCCTAATCCATTACTGCCAAGTTAACTTGTCAACGTTTTTTTATATTTTTTGAAAAAAATGAAAAAAGGACTGATATTTTTTGTATCAATCCTGTTGTTTCAATATGGATGCCCCGAACGAATATAAACCAATCGTTAAAAAGTATTAGTAAACGTTAAAAAGTATCACTAATCGTTAAAAAGTATATGCAATCGTTAAAAGGTGTGCGGTTGCAAATTTATGACTTGCGACAGAAAAATAAAAAAGTGCTTATTTTTGCCGTTTTTGAAGCATTAATAAACACCTTAATTATTCAATTTATGGCTTAACTAAGCCACTTTTATATAAAATACCTTAATACAAAATTGTATCAAAATCTTAGTTCCTTTATGAAAAACTGCAATACTAGCATTAAAAAACAAACTATTATTGTAGCCAAATATACTATTTTCATTACATTAATTTTTTTCATCTTATCATCCACCAATCCAATTTCAGTGTGAATAACAAAATAATAAATTTTTTCAATCAGTAATCTCTATATATATTTTACCATAGATTTTTATTTATAACAAAAAACTGACATATTTTTTACGTCAGTTTTAGTAGATATGTAAGAAAATATATTATTTATTCACAAACCTATCTCTTGGATCAGAGCCAAGTAATACTAAATGGTATGGATTTTTAACATTAAACCTAAATATATAAACGAATCATTCTATATTTAAAATTTTACCATTTTTAATTAATTTATTAGAAACTATAAACATAATATCATCTATCCATATATGTATACTTTAGTTGATGAATTAGAGCCGCACACTCGTTAATTGATTTACGAGTTAGGCTCTTTTTTAATTTTTTGAGAAAAAATTGTTTAAAAATATAAAATAATATTGCATATGTCAATGATTTTTCTCAAAGTATATACTAAAGTATATAAC
>JAILBI010000264.1 GCA_024681175.1 Acholeplasmatales bacterium | reverse complement strand
ATATCGTAGTTGCTGTAACGGGATATTTTAAACCTATGGTATTCGATAGAATTAAATACATAGAAGAAAATATAGTTAAAGCAATAGAATAAAAATTCAGCTAGCCTACCGCGTCATTTTTGTGCTATCGAGCTATGGCGTTAGACAAGTTTTTGTCGTATGACACAAGCTGTTAGCATAAATGTTACACAAAAAGTAGCGAAAGATAGAGACCTAGCAATAGGTCTTTTTTCTTTTTAATATACTGAATACTTTAAAAAACATACCGAATACCTCAAATCCATTTTATTAATTATATTAATTTATATAATAAGCTTGAGGTGAGGAAAATGGAAATAATTAAAATTAATAATGTATCAAAAAATTATAAAAATATAAAGGCCTTAAATAATATAAGTTTATCTATAAATGAAGGTGAATTATATGGTTTACTTGGAGTAAATGGAGCTGGTAAAACAACATTACTTAAAATATTATCTGGATTAACTAATCAAACAAATGGTGATTTCATTGTTGGTGGATTTACTAATAATAATATGGATGAAATAAAAAGAATAATAGATATTTCTCCTCAAGAAAGTGCTGTTGCTAAAAATTTAACTGTATTAGAAAATTTAAAATTTTTCCAAGATTTATATAATCAAAAAGATGATAATTATTTAAAAGAAATAATCGATGATTTAGGATTAAATGAAGTAATAAAACAAAGAGCTAAAACATTATCTGGTGGTTATCAAAGAAGATTATCAATCGCGTTAGGATTAATATCTAAACCAAAAATATTATTATTAGATGAACCAACACTAGGCTTAGATGTTATCGCAAGAAGAGAATTATGGAAAATCGTTAATAAATTTAAAGGTAAAATAACTATTATATTAACATCACATTATTTAGAAGAAATTGAGGCATTGTGTGATAGAGTTGCAATATTATCAAAGGGTAATTTATTAATTGAAGGAACAATTAATGAAATAAAAGAAAAAACAAATGAATCCTCATTTGAAGAAGCATTTGTAAAAATTGTAGGAGGTATAGATTAATGAGAACTATAGTGTTTATGAAAAGAAATTTAAAAGAAATGACAAGAGATCCTGTAATTTATATCTTTTGTTTAGGCTTTCCTATTATTATGGTATTAATGTTTCAAATTATATTAAAATATGCAGGTGATAATGTATCTATTTTTGAAGTTAAAAGCTTAATACCTGGTATTATGATGTTTTCATATTCAATGCTAATGCTAATAGCTTCTTTATTAATTTCTAAGGATAAAACTAGTTCATTTCTAAAAAGATTATATACATCACCTATGAAAAGTCATAATTATATTATTGGCTATTTTGTTCCATTTTTTATAATTGGAATAATTCAATCAATTATTTGTATAATATTAGGATATATCTGTGGTGCTATTTCTAACACAGGCTTTACACCTTTTCTTAATAGCTTATTATTGATAATAGAAATGATTCCTATTATGTCTAGTAATATTTTTATTGGAATGATTTTAGCTACTTTACTAAATGAAAAATCAGCACCTGCAGTTACATCTATATTTATTTCATTATCTGGTATCATTGGTGGTGCTTGGATGCCACTTGAAACAATGGGTGATTTTGAGAAGGTTGCCGAATGCTTACCATTCTATCCTTCAGTATATTTAGGTAGAGTAATTACTCAAGCAACACATACACTACCTGATTTAAATGGAAATCCTGTTTATTATTCATTTAGTGATAGAGGTGTAGTATTTTTATTAATTATATTTGGATATTTAATTATAACAGGATTATTAACTATTCTATTTTTCAACAAGAAATTAAAAAATGATTGTTAATATAGTATAATCATTTAAGAGGTGAATCTCATGAAATGTTATACATATATTAAAGAGGATGAAGAAGAAAGAGTATTGATTTATGCGCATGATAGAACTAGGCTTGTAGATGATATAGAATCGCTAGTTTTATCATCAGAAATCGATTTAACTGGTAGTTATGATAATGAAATAATAAAAATAGATATTAATGATGTAGTATGCTTTATATCTGAAAATAATAAAGTATATGCTTTAGTTGGAGATAAGAAATATCAAATAAAATATAGATTATATCAAATTGAAGAATTAAATTTGAATATATTTATTAAAGTAAATCAATCCTGTTTAGCTAACAAAACTAAAATAAAAAGATTTGAATCAACAATTGGTGGTTCTTTAAAGGTAGTATTTAATAATGAATATGTAGATTTTATAGCTAGAAGAGAATTAAAAAATGTTAAGAAAAGGATGGGATTATAATATGAATATATATGTAAAAGAATTCTTTAAAAGAGGATTAATGTTTTCTGGATTTGGCCCTATTGTTGC
>JAILBI010000249.1 GCA_024681175.1 Acholeplasmatales bacterium | reverse complement strand
TAATAATTCTTCCCTCATTGAATCATATTCTTTTTTTAATTTCTTTTCATTATCCTTATGATAATATCTTGCATCAACTAATTCTTTTTCTTTATTTAAAATATTATCTAATAATAATTTAATATCTTCATTATTATTAATTAAAGGCTCTAATTCTTTTATTCTTTTAGCTTCAGGTAAATTAGATAATTCTTTAATTATTTCATCTATTTTATTCACAAAGTTCACCAATCATAAACCAAGTTTGAGCTTGAGTTATTTTAACATTAACTATTTTACCAATTAATGATAAATCAGTTGATTTAAAATGTGTTAATTTATTATGCTCAGAATAGCCTGATAATAATCCCTCATCCTTTGAAGCACCATCAACTAAAACTTTTACAACCTTACCAACAAATTTTTGTGTACCTTTTAAATAGCCTTGATTTGATACTTCAATTAATCTATTTAAACGATCCTTTTTCTCCTCCATTGGAGTTGCATCAGGCCATGATGCGGCAGGTGTATGCTCTCTTGGTGAATAAATAAATGTAAATGCACCTTCAAAATCAGCTTCTTTAAATAAATCTAGGGTGTGCTGGAATTGTTCTTCAGTTTCATTAGGGAAACCTACAATAATATCTGTTGTAATAGATATATCTGGAATTAATTCTTTTAATTTATTTATTTTTTCCATATACATTTGGTGAGTATATTTTCTATTCATTAATTTTAATATTTGATCATCACCAGATTGTACAGGTAAATGTAGATGTGGCATTACCTCTTTGTTATTTGCCATAGCTTCCATTGTTTTAAGATCTAGGTCTCTTGGATGAGATGTTGTATATCTAATTCTTTTTATACCAGTTTTAGATAAATCATTTAATAAATCACCAAATGTATAATCACCATCTAAATCCTTACCATAAGCATTAACATTTTGACCTAATAATGTTACTTCTACGCAGCCATCTTTAGCAAGCTTTGTAACCTCATTAATAATTTGTTCTTTACATCTAGATCTTTCTGATCCTCTTGTGTATGGAACAATACAATATGTACAAAATTCATCACAGCCAAACATAATATTTACAAATGCCTTATGCTTAAAATTTCTTACAATTGGAACATTTTCAACAATATTTCCTTGGCCTGATAATACTTCAACAACTCTCATTTTCTTTTCATAAACATTATAAATTAATTTTAATAAATTATGACGATTATGAGTTCCTAAAATGATATCTACAAATTTATATGATTCTTCTAATTTTTTAGTTGCGCCTTCCTCTTGTGGCATACAGCCTGAAATTGCAATAACCATATTAGGATTTTGTTGCTTCTTACCCTTTAATTGTCCTAATACACCCCAAATTCTATCTTCAGCATTTTCCCTTATAGCACAAGTATTTAAAATAACAACATCGGCATTATATTTATCTTCTGCAAGACGATATCCTGCTTCCTCTAAAATACCTGCCATATTTTCTGAATCAAGTACATTTCCTTGACAGCCATATGTAAATATAGCATATGTTTTACCAAGACCTAAATTAATATATTTATCTTCAATTTTATAATTAATTGTTTCAATTCCTTCTTTATTTCTTTTTTTAGCAGCCAAAAATGAAGGAATAGATATTTCTAATTTTTCTTTATTCATAGTTCACCTATTTGTTTACTATTTTATTAATTCTTTTTATTGTATTACCTTTAGGATTAAGATCAACAACAACACCATTTATTTGATATTTATCTACATGTGCAACCTTTAAAGGATAATACATCCCACTTCTAAATCTTTCAATTACCATATCTTTATCATCACCAAGGATACTTTCATATGGTCCATTCATACCCATATCTGATATAAAGCATGTATTATTATATACCTGCTCATCAGCTGTTTGTGTATGAGTGTGTGATCCAAGTACACATGATACCTTACCAGCTAGATCATAAAATAAAGCCTTCTTTTCACTTGTTGCATCTGCATGAAAATCAACAATTATATAATCAGCTTTGATATTTTCTAATAATCTATCCATTGTTTTAAATGGACAATCAAGTAGCATTGGCTGAAATACTCTTCCAAGTAAATTAACAATTGCGATAATTTTATTATTGTAATTAATATATAAAATCTCTTTACCAATACCCTTAGATATATTTGCAGGTCTACAGATATTTGCATCATTCATATAATCGGCAATATCTTTTTTAGAATAGGTATGATTTCCCATTGATACTGCAGATATACCTATTTGCATAAGACGCTTATAATGCTTTTCACATAAGCCTTTACCTGATGTGACATTTTCTGCATTTGCAAAAATTAAATTAATATTTTCTTCTTTTACTATTGTAGGAAGCTCACGTTCTAATACATCAATAGTAGATTCTCCTACAATATCTCCTAAATATAATATTCTCATTAAATATTATCCATTTCTAAGTAATTTAAAATTACGACTTATTCTATCATAAAGTTGATAAATAAAAAATAGGAAAATTCATAAGAATTCTCCTATCATTTATTATTTTGCGACTTCTGTTGCTCTTGTTTCTCTAATTACAGTAACTTTAATAGTTCCTGGATATTGAAGTGTTGCTTCAATCTTGTCTTTAATTTCATGAGCTATTTCAAATGATCTTGTATCATCTACAGCCTCAGGGTTAACGATAACTCTAATTTCACGACCTGCTTGAATAGCAAATGATTGCTTAACACCTTTAATACCATTAGATATTTTTTCAAGATTTTCTAATCTCTTAGCATAATTTTCAATAGAATCAGATCTAGCACCAGGTCTTGCAGATGATAATGCATCAGCTGATGCAACTAATACAGCAATAATTGATTGTGGCGCTACATCCTCATGATGTGAAGCAATTGCATCAATTACTTCTTTAGGCTCATGATATCTTTGTGCAAGCTCAACACCAATTTCAACATGGCTTCCTTCAACCTCATGATCTACTGCTTTACCAATATCATGGAATAATCCAGCACGTCTTGCTAAAATTTCATTTTCACCAATTTCTGCAGCCATTTTACCTGCAAGCATACAAGTTTCAATTGAATGCTTTAATACATTTTGACCATAGCTTGTACGGAAATATAATCTACCAAGTAAACGAACAAGCTCTGGATGAACACGTCCAATGCTTGTTTTGAAAATAGCTTCTTCGCCTTTTTCCTTCATAATATTTTCAACATCATTACGACATCTTTCAACAACTTCTTCAATTCTACCCGGATGGATTCTACCATCATTGATTAACATTTCTAAAGATCTTTTTGCAACTTCTCTTCTAACAGGATCAAATCCTGATAAAACAATTGCATCAGGTGTATCATCAATAATTAAATCTACACCGGTTAAAGATTCAAGGGCTCTGATATTTCTACCTTCACGGCCGATGATTCTACCTTTCATTTCTTCATCTGGAAGTGAAACTGTAGTAACAGTTGATTCAGATGCAACATCACCAGAATATTTCTGAATTGCTAAAGATAAGATATTTTTAGCTTTAGATTGTGCTTCAGCTTTTGCACGATCTTCCTCATCTTTAATATATTGAGCAATTTCAGTGTGCATCTTTTCACGGACTTGTTCCATGATGATTTTCTTTGCTTCTTCAGGTTGTAAATTTGCAATTTCAGAAAGTTTTTTCTCTTCCTGTGCAAGAATTTCCTGAACCTTATTATTCTGTTTTTCTAACTCGTTTTTCTTTTCATCAATTTTCGCTTCTTTAGCGTTTAAAATTTCTTCACGTTTGTCTAAATTAGTGCTTCTACGATCAAGCATACCTTCTCTTTGATCAAGCTTATTTTCAAGCTCAATAACAACGACTTTTCTTTGCTTGATATCCTCATCAGCATCACTTTTCATTCTATTAATTTCATCTTTTGCTTCTTTTAAGGCTTCTTCTTTTTTCTTATCTGCCTCTTTATCAGCATTTTTGATGATTTCTTCTGCTTGATTTTTAGCATTAGAAATTGTTTTTTCTCGAGTTTTTATTCTAATAAAATAACCTAAGGCTAAACCACCTAGGGTACCTACTACAAACAAAATAATAAAGGTAAGCGATAAAGCGTCTATTCCGCCTTCTAAAACATTTAGCATGTCTGCCTCCTTTATTTAATTAGTAAAAAAATCTTTACATATATAATTATACTTTTTTTATTACAATAGTCAACCAATGAAATAAATTTAAATTATAATATTTATCATTAAAATGTTTTTTGTTATAATTTATAAAGTATAGAGGTTTATGATATGAAAAAAATTGTAAATAATGGTGAAAATACGCCATCAAATGAAAATAAAAAGAAATTTAAATTTGGAAGAAATCCATTAACATTTATAATCCTAATTTCTTCAATAGTTGTAATATTTTTTGTAGTTTGTATGATAAGAGGATTATATAAAATAAATGTTACATATGATGTTACACCATATAAAACAAATATGACTGAGGATTATAAAAGTCAATTTAGTGGTGTATCAGCCGTATTTAACGATATTGAATTTTATGAATATAAGGATATAAAGAAAAATAAAGCTGAATCAGATTCTACAGATGGCTGTTATACAAATTTATATTTTGATACATATTTTTATTGTAAAAATTATTTATTTGAAAAT
>JAILBI010000040.1 GCA_024681175.1 Acholeplasmatales bacterium | reverse complement strand
AAAAAAAGCGCCCCAGCCACAATAAAGAAATGCTTAAGGCTGCTTCATTCCTGACCTGACCTGGTTCACACTCTTCACTTGACTGAGGACAAACAAATTCTATCATATAAAATATTTATTATCAAGTTTATTTCTTTCTCTTTTCTTGAAAGAATCCTGAAATAAGCTTTGATGCTTCTTCCTCATATATACCTTTTTTTATTTTGACTTTATGGTTAAAAGGAAGATCAAATAGATGTGCATATGATAAAGCTCCATATTTTGGTGATGAGGTTGCATATATTAATTCTTCAGCTCTTGAAGCTAATATTGCATATGCACACATTGAGCATGGCTCTAATGTTACATATACCTTACAGCCATCTAAGTGCCATGTACCTAATTTCTTTTCAGCTTTTCTTATCGCAATAAGCTCTGCATGAGCTGTAATATCACCAAGTAAATTTCTTTTATTATAGCCTCTGCCAATTATTTTATCATTATATACAACAACACAACCAATTGGCACATCATCTATTTCTTTTGCTTTATAGGCTTCATTTAAAGCCCTTCTCATAAAATAATAATCATCTTTAATCATTGTTATTTAAGACAATATGGCAATCTCTGCATCTTGGTTGATAGCTTTCTTTTTCACCAACTAAAATTGTTGGGTCATTATAAAATGCAGGCTTACCATCAATAATTCTTTGTGTTCTTGTTGCTTCTTTGCCACAACATAAGCATATTGCAGTTAATTTATCAACCTTATCAGCTAATGCTAAGATTTGGCTTGCAACGCCGAATGGTTCACCTCTAAAGTCAGTATCTAATCCTGCAACAATAATTCTATATCCTTGTTCAGATAATTCCTTTAATGCTTTAATTAAAGATGGATCAAAGAATTGTATTTCATCTAATACAATTGCTTGTGTATCATCTTTAATATATCTTTTAATATCTGAACCATGATTAACACTTTGACAAGGCATATGAACCTTATTATGTGTTACGATTTCATCTGTAGAATATCTAGTATCAATTGATGGTTTAAATATTTGATATTTTTTACCAGAATATTCCATTCTTTTACATCTTCTAATTAATTCTTCTGTCTTACCAGAATACATTGGACCTACGATTGCTTCAATCCAACCCTTCTTTCCTTCTATATAATTCATAACGTCACCTCTTTGATATTATGATTATAACATAAATAAAAAGAGATACAAAGATATTAAATAAAAAAAGACCCATAGGGTCTTTAATTACTTTTCTTCATTCTTATTGACATTGTAACGTCTATTGAACTTATCAATACGTCCTGCAGCTTGAGTGAATGCTTGCTTGCCAGTATAGAATGGATGACAATTTGCGCAAGTATCAACACGGATTTCATTTAAAACAGAACCAGTTTCAAATGTAGCTCCGCAAGTTGTGCATGTAACTGTTACAGTTTTGTAATTTGGATGTATATCCTTTTTCATCTTAGTCAACTCCTTCCGCCATGACCTATGTCATAGAAAGTCTAATAGTATTTTATCATAATATTTTATATTATCAAGAATTATTTTTATTTTTTATAAAAGATTGATAAAACGCAAGAAAACTCAACAATTATTTTTTTAATGAGAATAATTATATAGAGCAGGATTAAATTCTAATTTATAAGTTGCAATCTCCATATCACCATTATTTATATCTATTAGTTTTCCTGTTATTTTTTCTATTATATTATGTTTTACAGTTGCAACATTATCGGCGAGCCTTATTCCTGGATGAGCTTTTGAATAATCACTCTTTGATGGCCCTGCTAATTCTATTTCGTATTTATCTTCTTTAAGCATTGAGTTCAAAAGAATAAATAATCCAAAATCTGTATAAAAAAAGGATTGGTAAAGCTTCCTAAAGGCACCATCGGGGCTTGGAGATAGCTGATCTTCATCGGCATGATACTTTACTTCTGCATCATCTATATTTTTTATAATGTCAAATAAATCTGATATTTCAGCATCAATCTTTAAAACATCGTATTCTAGTAATTTTCGATTGTGGATTTTTATTGAAAAAATCTGAGTCCATTCCACGACATCGTTGCATTTTTTTGTTTGAATAAACAAATTGTTCTTGTGCTTCATTTCAATAACTTCTATTTTATTTTCTTCTTTATATTCTATTTGAGCACTATATACAACTCCTTCATATTCGAGTTTTGTTAAATCCGCATAATCAGAAAGTCCAAAAATAACTTGATAAACTTCTGCTTCTTTTTCTTTCTTTTCTTTACAACTTGTCAATGAAACTATCAATAAAAGTGCAAAAGACATCACAAATAATAAAGCAGTGTTTTTAAATTTTATTTTCATATTCTCCTCCACCTATATATATATCAATAATAAATTGATATCACTTAGATATTATAAAACTATGATTTATATTTTACAATACAAAAACGAATTATTTTGTAGCAAATGTTGGTAAAATTAAAAACTCCTTAAATACCAAGATTAATCTAGAGATCATTAAGGAGTTCTTATTTATTATCTAATTTTCTTTGCTTCAAGGTAGAATCTCTTAGTGTTTGCACTACCCATTGAGAAGCTCTTTCTTGGTAATACACCTTCATTTGCAACATGGTTGAATAAAGATTCTTTAGTAATAGTAGGCATATAAATTGCGATACCATTAGTTTCTTTTGCAACCTTTCTTAAAGAATCTTCATCATGAATGTAGTCAATTTCTACATTCTTATGATCTTTAAGATATGAATCAATCTTATTTTGAATTTCAAATATTGCATCTGCAGGGCTATTTGAAACATTAATGTAATATTTATTACCTTGATATTCCATTAATACTTTATTTGGACCTTTTAATTCTAATAAATAATCAATGAATGATTTATCAGCATTCATAACTACTCTATGAATAGGTTCAAATTCTAATGATTCATCATAAATATTTTGAAGCTCGCATAATGCAAATCTTGCAGGATGTGTCTTCTTTTCTTCTTCAGTTAAACCCGCTTTAATTTTATTCCAGCATTCCTTTGCAGCTGCAAGTGAATGGTTACCATCACCTACTGCAAATAAAATTGGAGAATCAGAACCATATTTTTCTTTTAAAGTCTTTGGATCTAATAACTTTAAAATCATATCCTTAACTTTATTTGAATCATTAACCTTATATCCTTCAATATGACCTGCATTTTCCATTAGATTGAAATCATATAATTTATCCATATTATTGATTTCTTTTTTAAGATAATTAAAGATTTCATCTTTTCTATCATCCATCAATAATAAAATATGAGGTAATTCTAATGGTGCATGTAATCTAATATCTATTCTTACAGGTAAACGTTCAGGAACAGTTTTTTCTGTTGCACGAATAGGTAAATTAGATTTAGGTGAATAATCATATTCTTCAAGGTCAACAGAAATCATTAATCCATAATGATATAAATTCTTTTTCATTTCTCTTTTTACAAAGATGAATGAATTAACTTCATTAAATATATCATTATCAATATATTCTTTCATGTTTGAATTGATTTTAGCAACTCTTTCTTTAACCTTTGCTTCACCTTCCTTTAAATAAATTTCAGGTAAAACAAGGTTAATTGTAGAAAGACTTCCTTTTGTATTTAAATTGACTTTATTCCAATAATCTTCTTCTGATGTGTGTTGATCACAAGCGATAACACTCCATTTAGAATAATCAATATTCTTCTTTGGAAGTAAGATCTTAGGGATTTCAACTATAGCCATAATATCTCCTAATTAGATAGTTCTTACTCTAATAACGCCAGACATAGATTCTAATGATGAAATATCACATGCTTTATCAATATCTAAAATTGAATAAGCATAGTCACCCTTAGATTTGCTTACAAGTGTAACGATATTAGAACCAGCCTTAGAGAATACATCAGAGAATTTAGCAATAACGCCAGGAATATTCATATGATGAATACATACTCTTACAGCTGTAGTCTTTGCGCCTGCATTAGCTGCTGGATAGTTAACTGAATTAGTAATATTACCATTTTCAATATAATCCTTTAATTCGTTAATTGCCATTACTGCACAATTATCTTCAGCTTCATCAGTTGATGCACCAAGATGTGGTGTTGCAATAACATTCTTTGCAGCTGCAGTCTTTGGAGTTACGAAATCAACAACATATTTCTTAATCTTTCCACTTTCAAGTGCAGCAAGCATATCATCTTCATTAACAAGTGTGTCTCTTGCGAAGTTTAAAACGATTGCGCCATCTTTCATACCTGCAATAACATCTTTATTAATCATACCCTTTGTTGTAGGTAATGCTGGAACATGGATTGTGATGAAATCAGAATCCTTTGTTACATCATCAAGCTTTTCAACATATTTAACTGCTTTATTTAATTTAACAGCATTTTGAATAGACATATATGGGTCATAACCAATAACCTTCATACCAAGTGCAATAGCTGCATCAGCAACTAAAATACCAATTGCACCTAAACCGATAATACCTAAAGTCTTGCCTTTAATTTCGTTACCAGCAAAAGCCTTCTTTGCTTTTTCAGCAGTCTTAGCGATATTTTCATCATCTTTATTTTCTAAAACCCATTTGTTTCCGCCGATAATATCACGTGAAGCAAGTAATAAGCCAGCTAAAACAAGCTCTTTAACAGCATTTGCATTAGCACCAGGTGTATTAAATACAACTACACCTTCCTTAGCATAATCTTCAAGTGGAATATTGTTAACACCTGCACCAGCACGTGCAACTGCTAAAATATTCTTATCAAACTTCATTTCATGCATATCTTGTGAACGAACAAGAATTGAATCTGCATCTTCGATTTTTTCAACTGTTTTATCGTTGCCAGATAAAGTATCTAGAGCAACCTTTGAAATATTATTAAGACAAAAAGCTTTCATTATTTTAAATTCTCCTTTTCGAACTTAGCCATGAATTCAACTAAAGCCTTAACACCTTCAATTGGCATTGCATTATAAATAGATGCTCTCATACCACCAACTAAACGGTGACCCTTAATTGAAACGATATTAGCCTTCTTAGATTCTTCAACGAATTTAGCATCTAATTCTTCAGAACCTGTTCTGAAGCATACGTTCATAATTGAACGAGAATCTTTTCTAACTGTATTCTTGAATAATTTAGATTGGTCTAAATAATCATATAAAATCTTTGCCTTTTCTTCATTTCTCTTCTTCATTGCTTCAAGACCACCAAGCTTCTTAATCCACTTGAATACTTTTCCACAAATATAAATAGAATATGAGTTAGGTGTGTTATATAAAGAACCTTTGTCTACTTGAGTCTTCCACTTTAACATAGTTGGAGTTGGGTTAACAAATTCTTTCTTTATTAAATCTTCTCTAATAATTGCAATAACTAAGCCTGCAGGACCAACGTTCTTTTGAACACCAGCATAGATAACACCATATTTAGATACATCAACTGGTTGTGATAAGAACATTGAGCTTTGGTCAGATACTAATGGTTTGCCCTTTGTATCTGGTAATTGATGGAATGTTGTACCAAAGATTGTGTTATTTTCACAAATATAAACATAGTCTGCATCATCATCAATCTTAAGATTTGTTAAATCAGGAATATATGTATAATTATCTTCCTTGCTTGATGCGATAACATGTGCTTTATCTCCATAGAAAATTTGTGCTTCTTCATAAGCCTTTTCTGAGAAGTTACCAGATAAAATATAATCTGCTGTACCATTCTTAGTTTGAAGGTTCATAGGAATTGCAGCGAATTGTTGTGTAGCACCACCTTGAACAAAGATAACCTTATAATTATCTGGAATGTTCATTAAATCTCTTAAATCTTGTGTTGCTTCATCTAGAATTTGTTGGAATGGCTTTGAACGGTGTGACATTTCCATTACACTCATTCCACATCCTCTGTAGTCAAGCATTTCTGCTTGTGCTTCTTTTAATACTTCTTCAGGTAAGACAGCTGGACCTGCTGAAAAGTTATAAGCTCTCATATTAATCTCCTTATTTTTCTTTTTTTAATCTCTTTTAATACCCTAATAAAATAAAAACCCTTCCTTCATTAAAGAAGAAAGGGACGAATTTCAATCCGCGGTACCACCCTAATTAGGCATGCTCACTTTATAATTCGATAACGGGAATTAGCCGGAACTTATTAGGCTCACCAAAGGGGTAGATAGAAAGGGTCAATTACAAGTTCTCACCAACACTTGCTCTCTTTAAATTGAACAATCTTTCATTAGTCTCTTTATAGGCTATTAAAAAATTTATTACATTATACATTGTTAGAAATGATATTTCAATAGTTTTTTATTTTTATAAATAAAAATATATTTATTTATTAAAAAAATCAAGGACGAATCCTTGATTTTAAATTAATATCTATCGATATATCTCTTGATTTCCCAATCAGAAACATGTCTTCTGTATTCATTCCATTCAATAGTTTTAGCTTCAATCATCTTATTAGTGATATGCTCACCTACAGCCTCTTGCATTAAAGAATCCTTCTTGAATTCTTTGATTGCATCTTCTAATGAAGCTGGTAAGCTTTCAACACCAATTTTAGCTCTACCTTCATCATCCATTGAATAAAGGTCATCATAAATTGGAGGGAATTTCTTACAATTTCCTTCAATACCATCTAAGCCTGCACGTAATATTGCAGAAATAGCTAAATATGGATTTGCTGCAACATCAACTGATCTTACCTCAGTTCTTGTAGCCATACCACGTGATGCAGGAATACGAATCATTGTAGAA